>JANNWK010001031.1:0-6494 GCA_031408355.1 Myxococcales bacterium | reverse complement strand
TCCCGCCCGCACCCGCACCCACGAACTCCATGTCATCGATGGAGATGCTGCCTTCGTACGCGGTTCCGCCGGCCACCCAGGTGAACGACCACTGGAAGCCGATGATGTCGGAACCGTCGGTCGTTGCGGCCGCAGCTGGCTTGCCGCCAGCCAGGTCGCTCCAGAGGATCGTGACTTCTAGAGGCTTGTCAGTAATTCCCTTGATGAGCTTGCTGGGTGGCACGCAATTGATGAACTCCTGCGCCTTGGGTGCGAGGCACGAGCCCTTAACGCCATCGGCCCACCAGGTCGCGTTCGTCTGCACGGAGAAGAGCAGGTTGCCGGAGGTGCCGGCATCCCCTGCGATCTTGAACTTCACACCGTCGAAGCTCGAGGCGTCCGCACAATACGCAACGTACAGACCAAAGCCGGAGTAGTCGGCGACACTTCCGCTCGCGGTCAACAGGTCATCGGCCACGCTGGTCGTGATGGCCGCGGGGTAATTGAAGAGGCCGCCGTAGAAGTCGGTCGTATCCATGGCCGTGCCCCAGAGCGGGGCCGTGGGCGGCATCAACGCTGTGAAGTCGGTGATAAGGGAGCTCGTCGGCACGACGCCCGGGCAGGCGCTCACGACTTGGGAGCCGCCGCCGCTGCCAGCGTTGGCGGAGTCGCCGCCGTTGCTCGAGCCGCCGTTGTCCGAGCCGCTACTGGCCGAGCCAGCCTTGCCTGACCCGGCAGTCCCGGAACCCCCCGTATTGCCGGCGCCTTTGTCGTCACCCCCGCAAGCGGGCGCGACGAATAGCCCGCCGACCAGCGCGGCCAAGCCAAGACCCGTAACCTTTGACGCTTGATTCAACATGTAGCTCCCTCCGGCCCAAGCGGGATCGAACCCGACAAAAGCCAAGAAACCTCACTATGCGGGAGGCCAGAAGGCGTGTCCAGGGCCGCTCTGGCTAGGCGCGCTAGCAGCGCTAGTTGATCTGAAAGCTCTTGGACACGGTGACGGGGTTGCCCGCAAAGGCTGGGACCTTGGCGCGACGGAAGGCGCCGCTCACGCAGCCGCCCACCGGCGTGCCGGCGAAGGGGCCGCCCATGATCGTGGCGGTGGTCACGCGCCCACTCGGTGCAAACGTGACCTGCACCTTGCCGGAACCGGTTGGCCCACCAGGTTTTTTGCAACTGCCAGCCTGACCTGCGGCTCCGCTCAGCGCCGAAATGGCTGACGCCTTGCTGAACGGCGCGGTGGTGGTGGCGGCCGCGGGAGCCTCTTCCGGCTTCTTGCCGGCCGACTTTCCGCCCGTCTTGGCGGGCTCGGCCTTGGCGACGGCCTTCTCCTCTGGCTTCTTCTCGTCGGGCTTGGCTTCCTCGGCCTTAACGGCCACGGGTTCTTCCTTCTTCTCTTCGACCTTCGGCGGTGCGGCTGCTTCCTTGGCGGACGCCGCGCTCTTGGCCGCACTGGCCGCTACTTCGCCTTCGGTCTCGCGGTTGCCGCCGAAGACCAGCAAACCGAGCAAGAGCAGGATGACGGCGGCCGCGCCGACGACGACGAGCTGCTGCTTTTTCTTGTCGGCGGCATAGTTGGCGGGAGCCATGGCCGGCACCCCGAAATCCACAGGAGCCACTGGTTTCGGCTCGGGGGGAGCAGGTGCGGTGAGCAGCGCCTGGTTGGCGTTCAAGCTAAAGAGCGGGTTGCCGCCAGCCCCAAGGCCCGCGATGCCAGCGCTCGCACCCATGCCGAAGGGATCGTCAGGATTGGAGGGCTGGGCGGGCCGGGGCGCGCCGGGTCGGCTGGGCGCCGGTTTGCCGGGAGCGGCTGGCGCCGGGCTCGCCGCGAAGCCCGCCTTCATCGAATCGAGCGAGAACAGGACCGAGTTCTCATTGCGTTGCCCGGTGGGCTTGTCGTCGTACGCGCTTGAGCCGGGCAGCACCGGAACGCCTCGCGCGCTGGTGTCGACGTCGTCGGACTCAGCGCCAGCGACCTCGATGTCCCCGAACAGGTCAGCGCCGGCCTGGGCCTTCGAGCTTGCTGCGCGTGCCGCCGTGGTGATCGCTCCGCCGCCTTCGGGGCCGCCGAAAAGCGGCATCCCGGCTACCACGGGCCTGGCGGCGGCCGGCGCGACCACTGGAGCCATCGGCGTCGGCACGCCGACGGGAGCTGGCGGATCGGTCGGGCCGGCGAGGAGCGGCGCCAGCTCAACGCAGTCCATGATCGGGACCCAATCGGTCATGCCGTCTTTCCAGACGAAGGCGTCAGCGCTCACGATGCCGGCGCGAAAAGCGTCAAGCACCTCCGCCGTGGTCATGGTGCGCGAGTCGGTGTCGCTCAGATTGACGTTCCAGACCTCGGCGTCGGGGGCCAGGGCCGTCTCGGGAGCGAATGGGTCGAGCGCCGGGGGCGGCTCCGACATGCCCGTACCGGTCTCAGGAGGGGGGTTCTGCCCGTCCACCACGATGGGGGACTGACACGCCTTGCAGCGGATTTTGACCTTCCTGCCTTTGACCTTGTCGTCGGCGATCGTGTACTGCGCGCTGCAGGCCTGGCAGGTGACTTTCATCGCGGCCCGGACTCTACCAAGTCTCTCCCCGATTTGCCGCCATTGTGGGGCGCTTTTCCCTAGGGGCGGGCGGCCCCGCTCGCGGCGCCCGGCTTTTCGCTGCTTCGGCTAGATCCTTCGCGAAAAGCGCGGTCCGTTTGCGGGCGGCCACCGCCGCCGCGGGCCGGCTAGTCGGGCTCGAGCTGGGACACGCTGATGTAATCGATGGCCATCTCGGCCGGGAACACGGTGGAGCTATCGGGGCTGCCGTCGTAGAGGCCGCCCACGGCTAGGTTGATGATGAGATAGAACGGGTGGTCAAACACCCAGTCGCGCTCAACCTCGGCCAGGCCCCCGGGGGTGCGGACGTGGAACACCTCACCGTCGAGCAGCCAGCGCATGCCGTCGGAGGTCCATTCGAAAGTGAAGGTGTGAAAGGCGTTGGCGAACGGCTCTTCGTTCGGCAGATCGAAGCTGCGGGTCAACGCGCCCGTGCCCGCGTAACCGGGCCCATGCAAGCTCGCGTCCACACGGTAAGGTTCGCTGCCCGCCATCTCGAGGATGTCGATCTCGCCGCAGTTCGGCCAGCCCACGTCGCCGATGTTCGAACCCAGTAGCCAGAACGCCGGCCACAGCCCCTTGCCGCTGGGTAGGCGGATCTTGGCTTCGAATCTGCCGTAGGTTTGCTCGAAATGCCCTTTGGTGTTGAGCCGAGCGGAGGTGTAGGGCTGGCTGCTCGGCCTGCCCGAGCCGTCGACGAAGTTCTCCCGGTAGGCCTTGATGACGAGGTTGCCGCTGCCGTCCAGAAACGAGTTTTCTCTGCGATCCGTGTCGTAGTCCTGTTCCTGGTTCTGACCCTGAGGGCGGACTTCGACATTCCAGCGGGACGCGTCAGGTGCGCTGTTTGAGGGGCCTTCGAAGTCGTCGCGCCATACCTCCACCCATCTGCCGCGAGGACCGGCCCAGTCGTCGCCGAGACTCACGGGCGGGTTGTTGCAGCCCAGCAGGCTGCCCACGGCGAGGCACAAGAGCGCGAGTTCAGTTGGGGTGTTGCGCATCGCTCGTCAGGCTTCTTGGCGGGACTTGAAGGGAGATTCCGTCGGAAAACTTCACGGTGAGTGGGCTGCCGCTGGCGTTGTAGGCGACGTGCGTGCGCTTGCCGCCGCGCTTGAAGACCGCGTAGGTGGGGATGCTCGCGGTAACGCCTGTGTCGAGCTGCCCTAGCGCCTCGAGGTTCGTGATGAAGTGGTACGTCATGGCGGTCGAGTTGCCGAATTCCGGCGTGAAATATGGATCCGCTTCGAACAGCTGGCGGGCTCGAGTGGGTTCAGCGAAGGCGAGGAACATCCAAAGTGCGTCGCGCCAGGTGAGCGGTTCCCCGCGGTTCCTGCGCACAATCTCGGCGTAGTTCTTCTGAACGTACTCGGGCCGACGCCCCAGGTAGAGCGCGGCACCGCTGGCAGGCAGCAGGTTGATGCCGTGCACGTACACCGGGTTGTTGTCCCACCAGGTGTCGTAGCGACCGCCCGCGCCCCAAACCATGGCCACGGTCGTGTGGTCGAACCCCTTGGGGTACACGACGTCGTCCACGTCGAACCAATACTGTTCGATCGCCTGCACCTGCTGCGTGTAGAGGAAGATCCCCAGATCGCGAATTTGTCGGTTGCCGCTGGCGTTGCCCCAAAGAATGGCCGCCGCCGAGAAATTGGTGTCCTCCGATGAAGACTCCTGGTTGTTGCCCTCTTGGAACAGCGAAGGCCCGTTGGCCCAGGAGTGACCGGCGTAGACGTCCATGTTGCGCAGGAACGGGAAGCGCTTGTCCTTGCGGTCCCAGTTGGCTGGATCCTTGACCAACAGATCGACGAATGGCGCCCACTTCTTGGCCCAGGCGGGGTCGTGGCGCGCGACGAGCGCGGCGCTGAACACGTAGTAGCCGTAGTGAAAGTGGTGATCGTTCATCTGATCGCTTGACCCGAAGTTGGTCGGGACGCCGATCAACGTGCGCCACGTCTCGTCGTAGAAGAAGTGACTGGGCGCCTGGCCGTCGAACCAGTCCTCCAGCTCGTTCTTGATGGCTTGCAGTAAGTGGTCCTTCGCGCTGGTGTAGCCAACCTGGTCGGCCATCTCCATCACGTGCGCCACCTTCATCAGGGATTTCCCGATCCAGTAGGGGTCGCGGCGTGGATCTTCGCCCAAGCCTGGCGGGAACAGATCGTCCTGCCAGTACACTTGCTTGATGTAGAACTCGAGGTCGCCGAGATCGTTGTCGGCCACGTTCGGTAGCATGGGCAACACGCCGTTGAAGCGTAGCTTCGTGGTGAAGCGCGGCCCCGCCAAGAGCTTCATCTCGCCGCGCGGCGACACGTAGGACTTGGCGAGCGTCTTGGCGTCGCTGTTCTTCCATTGGTGGCGATAGAGCGCCTGGAGTGGCTCGTTGACCCGGCCTTCGCCCGCCTCCACGAGCTCCGTGCTGACCTCGAAGCTGGCCTCGGCAGTCGCGCTGGCGTCGTCGTATTTCCAGGACACGCGCGTGTCGGTCACGAAGGCGTAGGCGTGATGCTTGAACAGCTCGACGGTGGCGGGCTCGCTGTCGGGTAAGACGGCCACCGAGAAGAAGTCCTTGCCGGCTAGCTCCGAAACGAAGCTATTCCCCTGTTTTTTCCAAGTCGAGCCGCTGGGGCCAAAGACGGCATAGTGGTGGGAGCCGACCTGGAGCCCCAGCCATTCGTCGCCTTCATGGAACACCTCGGCCTGCCTACCGCCCGTTCGGTTGACCGAAACGGAGGCGGCCTGTGACCCCTTCACGCGCTTGAAATAGGCGAACGGCAGGCCGTGGCCAAACGTGGCGCGCAGCTCGGCTGCTTGGGTCTGGAAGGCTGCGGTCACTGCCCAATCCGAATATCCTGCAACCTTCGTGTCGGGAAACCTGACGCCTTCGAGCCCGACCAGAAGTTCCTCGTCGTACCAATACATGTAGTCGCGCTGATCGACCTTGGGCTCGGTACTGTAGCCCAAGCCAAGGCCGGCTTCGCCGGCCTTGAGCGAGAAGGGGTGCGCGTAGAGCGGGTCGGAGTACGGGTTAGCGCCGCTCGTATCGTACTGCCAAATCAGTGAAGACCACCAATCGTTGCTGGTGGGCACGCCCGTAAAGTCGGCTGTGACCTTGGGCATCACGGGTCGCTGTTGGGCGTTGCTCGGTCCGAGCACGCCGCTTGGTTTCTGGAGCGAATAGAAGCCGGGTCCGGCGGGTGTTGCCTTGCCAGGAGGCACGCTGGGCGCCATGCGGGCGCTTGGCAGGCTGGGGCCGCAGGCGCCAGCGCCCACGAGGACGGCGGAGCCGAGGCACAGGATGAGCCGTGAAATCGCGGGACGTATCATCACAGGTCTCCCCAGCCGAGGCGCAGGGTCGCGCTCACGTTGTGGGCGTGTTCGCCGAAGCGGTAAAAGTACTGGTAGTCGTAGCCGACCGTGGTGAGGAGGGTGGTGCCCCACAGTCCGGTGCCAAACACCTTCCACCAAAGTTGGGCGCCGACCCGGAAGTTCTCGAACGTCTTGTGCTCGTCGACGCTCCTGAGGACGGCGTCGTGGCTCAGCGGGAGGACCAGGTTCAGCGAGTCGGGAGCGAACGGCCCGTATGACTCGGGAACACCCGGGGTCCGGTCTGGGTTGATCAAGCGGCGCGTCAGCGTGACCGAGCTACGCAGGCTCCACGGCGATAGATCTTCGGCTTCCTCCTCGGGTCCGAAGTCGGGGATGTTGGTGCCTCGGCCTCGATACCAGGATTCATTGATGCCGAAGTCCCAGTCGCCGGGTCCCTCCAGCCGGATGCCGCCAAAGATGGTGTCGTTGATGACCCGACGGTTGCCGTAAAGTTCGTTGTCCGTGACGTAGCCAGCTGTCAGGTAGAGGCCCCTGGTGGGTGTGCGGTAGGGCTTCAGCGAACCCGTGTGAAGCGATGGCAGCAGCAAGGGCGAGTAGAAG
>JANNWK010001030.1:0-8317 GCA_031408355.1 Myxococcales bacterium | reverse complement strand
ACCCTCGAGCGTCAGGTGCGTACCATCCTGAAACAGGTTGGTTTTTCCGACAAACTCCGTCCAAATATCGATGACGGGGAGCTTGTGCTCCGTGGCCTTGGCCAGGCTGTCGGTGTTGAATTGAGCGTAGGGCACGCTATTGTCGACGCCACCCAGCGGCAGCGGCGTGGCCATAGCAATGACGGGCTTACTGTCGATGGCCTGCAAGGCGACCAGCAGCGTCTCCATATCAGCGGAGAAATTGGTCAAGGGCACACCGGCCAGCACTTCGTGCGCGCCGAACGGGCCGAGCACCACGATCTTCGGCTTGAACGCCGCAAGCAACGTGAACTCCTCGCTCTTGAGAAACGTCTTCGGATTCTCGAGGTCGTGGTTGAGCACGCTCGCTTGGGGGTGACCGAAGTTCCCGATCGTAAAATCCGTGCCGCCACCCTCCAAAAAGCCGCCACCATGCGGGGCCGCCGTGCTCGTGACCGCGAAGTCGGCGTCCAGCACCTTGCCCATCAGCTGGGGATACTCAGGATCGTTCTCGCGATGGAGACTGTGCGTCGTTTGCTCGCCGGCACAGGCCACCTTGGTCTGAGCCTGAGCCGCCACCGGCGCCCCGAACGACAACCCAACCCACGCGCAGGTAACCCAACTCACCCAATGCCAGCTTTTCATGGTGCTCCTGGGTAAGTGTCGCTCGGCGAAGGCAATTGTGCGAGAAATCTCCGGCATATCGTGATTCAGCCCGAGGGCCGCCCTGCCGAACCTTCAGCCCCGCAAGCCGTAGCCGACGGTGCGAAGGAACGCCGTCGGGCTACCGGTCGACTCGAAGTCAAACAGCCCGCGAGCAAGGCCCGCAAGCCCTCGGTGGCTGGGGTACCAGAAGGGCTTCGGGAAGGCCCACAGCGGTCCCCTGATAATCACCTTGCGCACCTGCTCCAGCATCAGCGCGTTGTGCGCGAAGCCGATGCCGCTCTGGGCGTCCGCCAAGCTAGAGCTGGGATGCCCGCCCCAGGGTGACGTGCCCAAGCCGTAGGCCAGCGCCGGCCAATAGTTGATAGCCACGGTGCCGTAGCGCAGCTCGTCCACCGCGCGCTCCAGCGCCGCCTCGAAATCGGGCTCGCCCTCGAGCCGACCGGGCACAAACAGCATGACATTTAGCGTGCCCCAAACCTCGTCGTTGAGAAAGCGGCTGGCCTGCTCGAGAAACGCCTGCGGGTCGTCCTCGTCCAGCTCCACCACGCTGAGCAGCGGGCAAAATGGCTCAAGCTTAAAGGAGCGCGCGCTTGAGCTCGTTGAGAGGCCCGTGAGCAGCGTCCACGGCAGCTTACCTTCGCCGACGGCAGGGGCGGCGCGCACGCGGCCTTCGCCTCCCGGCTGGATGAGCTCACGGTAGCGGGCGATAGCACCGGGATAGTAGGCGGGCCGCTGCGGCTGCTCGGCGAAGAGGCGTTCGAGCCTGCCGATCAAGGACTCCGCCATCTTCTTCGGCACGACCAGCAGCTTGGCCGCGTTGCAATTGAAGGAAGCGTTGTTGAAGAACATGCCGGCCACGCTCTCGGCCACCGCGTTCTGCTCCCGTTCAGTGTAGGGGCCCGGCACCACCACCACCGGACTGATGTTGCCAAGCTCGCTGGAAATGCTCTTCGCGAGCAACGGCGTGCCACGCAGCTGCCGGGCGAGCCGCTCGGGGCCGGGCGGGCCCCAGACGATGCTGTCGTGGGTTTCGATCGAGCCGGTCATGTGCACGTGGCTCACGTCCGGGCTCGACAACAGCGCCTTGCCCTGCTCGACGCCGCCGTAAACGATGGCGAGCCCGCCGAGCGCGGCAATCGGCGCGAAAATCCGTTCAAAGAGCGGCCCCAAGTAGGCGTTGACCGGGCTCATCTTCAAGAGGCACGCGCGACCATGAACGAAGCACTCGTGCAGCACATCGAGCGCCGGGATGCTGGCCACGTTGCCGCCACCCAGCACGCCGGTGACGCCCCCCTCGGGCGCCCGCTCCCGATAGAAGCTGGCCTGAGCCGAGGGTAGACAGGCAGCGTCGACGTCGGGCGCGAGCCGTACCTGGATCGAGTACGGCAGGAACAGCGCGCGATCCGTCAAGCTGTTCGGCATCACGCTCACCCCCAGCTCACCGTTGGCGAGCCGCCGGATGCGCTCGTCGGGCACGAGCGGCGCTCCGCGCTCGCGGATCGACGACAGGGCTTCGCCCAGCAGGCGAACGTAACGTTGGATGACGACCGAGCCGGCCAGCAGCTCCTCGCCGAAGCTGGCGCCCTCAGGCGAAAGCCCCTTGGCCTGACATCCGAGTCGAGCAAGCCTGGGACCTGCGGCGTGAAGCGCTGCCCGCACCTGGGCGAGAGCCGCCTGCTTGCGGGCCACAGGGGCGTTCGCAAATGATCGCGCGCCATCGCGGAGGCGCGCCGCGACGCCAAGGAGGGCGCCGGCCTCCGTGGCCGGTGGGCTCGGAGGTCGCGGCGGGGTGGTCGGGGGTGTGCTGGCGCTGGTCAAATGCGTTCCAAAGACGGGCGGTTTGCCCGAGCCCTAGGGTAGCCCTTTCGCCGTAACACGCGCCAAGCTAGCCTCGAAAGGCTATGACCGAGGCCCCAGACCGCTGGGGGTTGTCCGCCGTCGCCCCAACGCCCATGGGAGTGCCCATCCCCCCAGAACTGAACGACCTGCCCTCGGAAGACTGGGAGGACGACCCCCACGAGTCGGTGACGATCGCGCCGCCTGCGCCAAACTTCGAGGAGCTACTGCACCAGCCGACCCCGGTGCCCTCGCTATCGAGGCGAAGTGATACGCACTTCAGCGCCGCCTTGGACGCGGGCACGCGCGCCGGGCTCAGCCTCGACGACCTGGCCCGGACGATCACCAATCTCTCGAGCGGGGTGGTTGGCGCCCGCGAGGCCAACGCCCAAGTCGTGCAGGAGCTGGCAACCCTGCGCGCGATGCTGGGTTCGGCCAACGAACAGCAACTCGCCCTGCGCCACCGCGGAGCTCTGCTCGAACAGGAGCTGGCTCTCGTGCGGGAACAGGCCGCCGGGGAGCAGGCCTTCCTCATCGAGCAGCAGGACGAGTTTTTGGCGGCTCTGCTCGAGGACCACGAAGAGGCAGTGCGGGCGGCTAGCGCCGGCGCTGAACCTTCCTCGCTCCCGGCGCAGCTCGACGAGGCCCAAGCGCGCGTGGCAAAGCTTGAGCGTGAATGCGCGGAGCTGCGCGCCGAAGTCTCGCAGCTGCGCGCTCAACTCGGCAGCACCAGGCCCAGCGCGACGCCCCCGCCCGTCACGGGACGCCCCCCGAGCTTTCATCCACCCGCGGCGCTGAGGCTCGACGCCGACGAGCTCGACATCACGCTGCGCTCGCCTGTTTCTGGCGCCAGGATGCCGAACTTCACCCCGGCGCCTGGCCGCGTTGGTGCAGGCAGCTTCGGTCCGCCACCGTCGGGTAGCGCGCCGCCTCCGCGCAACTTGGGCTCCGCCACCGTCTCGCTTGCCAGCTTGCCCCCCGCAGGGCCTAGCGAAAAGCCCCCGCTGAAGCAGAAGCCTGCTCCCACCACGCGGCCGCTGGTCAGCTATTCGTTGGCCGGCGATGGCGTGCTCAGCGAAACGCTGGAAGACACGCGGCTCTCCTCCAAGCCACCTCAAAAACGCTAGTGCCCCGTCAACGCTTGTGGTTTCGCGCCCCGCTGGCGCTCTCGCTCGCGCTGGCCTCGCTCATCTTCAGCAAGCTTTCGCTCTTCGCCGCGCTTGGCAGCTTCCTCGCTTGGGCCTCCTCGCCCGGCGAAGCCGCCCAGCGCCCAGCCTACGAACGCTGGCTACTCGCGCTTTCGGCGGTGCTTTCGGCGGTGGCCCTGCTTCGATTCCTGGTGCATGAGGCCGTGCCGGGCATCGTGGCAGGGGGCAATCGTTCCACGGAGCAACGCGCCGTCTCCCGACTCCGTGAGATCCTGTTCGCCGAGGACAGCGCGCGACGTCTCGCGACCCACGACCCCGACCGCGATGGCATCGGTTCGGCACTGCTGCTCGGCGAGCTGAGCGGCGAGCTCGGCGTGCGCGGAGGCCGACCGCTGAGCCCCGCCCTGCTCGAAAGCTATCCAAGGCTCGTGGCCACGCCGCTCGGACCGTCGGTCGAGCTCGGGGGATACCTCATGACCGTCTGTCTGCCGCAGCCGGGCGGCGGTTTCAGCGCGGAACCGAGCGCGGCCGTCGATGACGAGCTCGGCGAGCGTCGCTTTATCGCCTACGCCTGGCCCAGCGAAGCCGCGCCGGGACTCAACAGCGCCGTGGCGCTCGACGAACACGAGCACATCTGGCTGGCCCCCGCCGTACGCGGTCGAGTCAGGTCCGGCTTCAAAGCCCCGCCTCGCTGCGACGACGTGCTCGCGCCCGAAACGCGCGCGGACTGGAAATCCTGGCGAGGCAAGCAACCCCGTACCCGCCTGCCGGTGGCCCGCTAGCGCTGAGCGGCGAGCCGCGGACGCAGCAGCGCCCGGGCCGGTTCATCCCAGACCCGCCAGGGAGCGCGACCCGTATCCCACAGATCGTTGAGCTCCCGGTACTCGCGAGGCGTGTCCATCGGTTGCCAGAACCCAGCGTGCTCGAAGGCGCCGAGCTCGCCGTGCGCTGCCAGCTGCTGCAAGGGCGCGCGCTCCAGGATCAGTCCGGGATCATCCGGTAAGTAGTCCCAGATGCGTGCACCATCGAACACGAAGAACCCGCCATTGACCGTGCCTTCGCTCACCTGAGGCTTCTCCGTGAAGGATTCGACACGCTCGTCTGAGATCACCATCTCGCCGAAGCGACTTGGCGGGCGTACGGCCGTCACGGTCGCTATTTTGCCACTTTCGCGATGTGACGCGAGCAGGGCCGAAATGTCGACGTCAGCGACGCCATCGCCGTAGGTGAGCAAGAAGGGCTCCTTCGGCTCCAGGTGACGCCGCACCGCGCGCAGGCGTCCCCCCGTCATGGTATCCACGCCAGTCTCGGACAGAGTGATGCGCCAGTCTTCGGTCGCCTCGCCGCCGTGAAGCTTCACCTCACCCGGACGCGACAAGTCGATGGTCACGTCGCTGACCATGGCCCGGTAGTTGAGGAACCACTCCTTGAAGAGCCAGCTCTTGTAGCCCAGGCAGAGCACGAAGTCGTTGACCCCATAGTGGGCGAATAGCTTCATGATGTGCCAGACGATGGGCCTGTCGCCGATCGTCAACATCGGCTTCGGCAAAAGCTCGTCGACGCTGCGGATCCGCGTGCCCTGTCCCCCGCACAGGATAACGGCTTTCACCCGCACCGCCCCAAGCTCTTCATGGCCAGGCGACGCCCTACAATCCCCGGATCCTGGGCAAGCCGCACCAGCTCGTTCAGCTCGGAAGCGCGGCGCCGCTTGCGCTCGTAAATATCCGCTGCCTGTGCGGCCGCGCCGAGGATATCGGTGAAGCCGTACTCGTCGCCACGCAACCACTCATCTGGACCGACACGAATGTTCTTCCATGGCTGCGTCTCCAGCATTGCGTGGAGCTGGAGCACGAGCTGCCCGATCGTGGCGAACACCTCCGCGCTCCCGTCCTGCGGCAACTGCTCCAGGTACTGCAGGAACTGCTCGGTGTCCGCTGAAGTGTCGCGCCACGTCCCCTCCGATAGCAATTCACCGGCGTACGCGCGCATGAAGGTGACGGCGTCAATATCCAGCATGCCGACTTCGGGCAGAGCGGCCTGCACGCGCAGCATGGTTTCGAGCCAGCCGTTGCTGAACGTGTAGCCAGAAACCGGCGAATGGCGAAACACGCTGGTTTCTCCGGCCGGCGCCGGCCAGGCGATGTTCTTGCGCGGGTAGCAGTAGTGCTCACCCAAGGACTCGCTGGCGTAGCCGTGAAGCAGCGTCGGCTCCTTCATGTTGGCGGCGCTGTCACACAAAGCCAAGGCCATCCCCTGCAGCGCGTAGTCTGGGAACAGCGGTAGATAGATGGGCAGGCCGCGCTCGCGAATGCGCTGGCGCACCGCCTCGTCCAGCAAGACATAGGTGGCGGACGCCGAAGGCCGACCGAAGCCAAAGTACTCCTTGAGCAGCTGCTCCGGTTCAGCCAACCCCTCGCGCGCAAACTTCTCGTCCACTCGCAGCGAATTGGCCTTGCCGCGCAGGAAGGTTGGTCGCGCGTACCAGCCCACGCTCAGCCCCAGGTACTGAGGCATCGCATAGCGCTGCAGCGCCGCATGAATGCGCTCTAGACCGTCGGGCAGAAAGGCATCGTCATCGGCGAACAGGAACGTGTACCTGCCGCGCGCCTGGTCCACGGCGAAGTTCCAGCTCGCGTACACGTCCAGCTCCTTGCCCGTATTGACGTAGCGGACCCTCGGATCCTTGAATTTCTGCACCGTCTCTTCGGCGCAAGCGTCAGCGCTGTTGTCCGAGACCACCAGCTCGAAGTCATCAAAACCCACCTGCCCGACCACGCTCGCTATGGCCGTCTCGAGCAAGTGAGGGCGGCGATGCGTCGGCAGGGTGATCGAAATGAGCGGCATGAGGGTCAGGACCTTTGGGTCTGGGGTGCGCGCCGATTCAGCCGCCGCGGGGCGGGCCGCGGACGGCTGGGTATTGCCACGACGGGAGCCAGCTGGGGCCGCCTCAGAAACTCCTCGTACCAGGCGACGGTGCGCGCCAGCCCTTGCTCAAGCGTGTAGAGCGGCTGCCAACCCAGTTCACTGCGCGCCAGCGAGGCGTCGAGCGACTGCTCGACAATCTCGGAGCGCGCCTCGCCCTGTACGATGGGCGAAAGCGACGAGCCCATGCAGGCACCGATCCGTTCCACCAGCTCGAGCACCGTGAAGCGCTCCTCGGTGGAGAAGTTGTAGGCCCGACCGCGCAACTCCGGAGTTTGCGCTAGTTTTTCAGCCAAAAGCATGTACGCAGCCGCGCCGTCGTCGACGTGAATGTAGTCACGCACGTACTTCCCATCCGAGCGAATCACCGGCGCTTGCTCACGAAAGAGCGCGCGGATGGTGCCAGGGATGATCCGGTTCCAGTTCAGATCACCGCCGCCGTAGAAGTTGCCGCAGCGGGTGATGGCAACGGGAAGATCGTAGGTCTTGGCGTAGCTCTGCGCCAGCAAGTCCGTGCAGGTCTTGCTGACATCGTACGGATGCACGCCACGCAACGGAGTGTTCTCCGTGTAGGGCAGCTCGTCGCTCGACCCGTACGCCTTGTCCGAGGAGGCCACCACCACTTGCCGAACCTTAGGCGAACGCCGACAAGCTTCGAGCAAGAGCCAGCTGCCACGGATGTTGGTCTCGAAGGTCGAAAGCGGGTTGCGATTGGCGATCGAGACGATGGTCTGGGCGGCGAGATGAAAGACCGAGTCGATCTCGAACTCGCCCAGCACGCGCTCTAGCAAAGGACCGTCGGTCACGTCGCCGCGCACGACTTTCACCCGAGAAATGCCGTCCGAAAGCACCAGCTCGCTCTCTGGCACCCAGTCCCTAACCAGGCACACCACGTCCGCGCCCGCCTCCACGAGCCGGCGCGTCAGCCAGCTGCCCAGGAGCCCGGTAGCCCCCGTCACGAGGGTCGGCCGATCCTGCCAGAAATGCGCTGTCATGCGATCGCCTCGACAACGCAAGACGCGTGCCGGTGCGAGCCCTGCCGGCGCAGCTTCAAAAAGGCGGGCCTGTCCCCGCATGACCCCTACACAAGGCGTCACGAACGTGTCGGCCGTGTCGGATCCTTGACGCTGCCCGAGGCCCGGCCCCACCGAGCCGAGCTCCGAACCACGGCCCTTCCCCGACGAGGGCCAAGCGAGCACGAGCTGGCCCGGCCATTGCAAGCGAAGCGGACTGAATGGCCGACGCCGCAGAGCTTCGAACGGAGATCCTTGCGCTGGTAGGCGAGTACGCCAAGCTGGCGTTCGCCGAAAAACCGTTCTTGCCGGGAGCCACCGAAGTCCCGGTCGCTGGGCGCGTGTTCGACGGTGCCGAGGTGCAGAGCCTCGTGGGGTCGGCGCTCGACTTCTGGCTCACGGCGGGGCCCTACGCGGCCAGTTTCGAGCGCCGCTTCGCCCAGCGCTTCGGCTTGCGCGATGCGCTTTTGGTCAACTCCGGCTCTTCCGCCAACCTGCTCGCGCTCACCTGCCTCACGGCGCGCTCGCTGGGGGCCGGGCGGCTCACGCCGGGCGATGAGGTCGTGACCGTCGCCGCCGGCTTTCCCACGACGCTCAATCCGATCCTCCAGAATCGTTTGGTCCCCGTGTTTGTGGATGTGACGTTGCCCACCTACAACGTCAACGTGGACGAGCTTGCGGCGGCGATCGGTCCGCGCACCCGCGCTATCATGC
>JANNWK010001029.1:0-19300 GCA_031408355.1 Myxococcales bacterium | reverse complement strand
CGATCTGTTCGCGCTTGGCGCCACGCTGTATGAAGCGGCGGTGGGGCTACCGGCCTTCGAAGGCGACGAGCACGTGGCCTTGCGCAGGATCGTGAATGGCGACCTGCTGGATCCGCGCGAGGTTCGGCCCGATTTTCCGTTGCCGCTCTGGAAGATCTTGAAACAAACGCTGGACCCAAAGCCGGAAGCGCGGCTCCGCCCGGCGGCCCAGCTGGCCCGCGCGCTCGATGGGGTGGCCGGGATCAGTGGCGCGCAAGGCCGCGCGCTCTTGGCCAGCGTGATGAGCCGGCTGTTCCCAGACGAAGTGGGTGCCGGCGCCAGCGAGCTGGCCGAGCTTCGCTTGCTGCGTCGCAGCGGCGCGGAGGAACCGACGGCTCAGGGTCAGGTCATCAGTCGCTTCGGCGCTCGCGGGCGCGCCGGTTCGGTGGGAGCTTTCGGCGCCGTGGCCGCCGTGGCGCTACTCGGTGCGGCAGGCGTCTTCGTTGCCGGGCGGACGGAGCCGACGGTCGCCGTGACGGAGCACGCGGTGCCCGGCATGGCGGGGCCGAGCGCTTCGGTTGAGCTCGGGGTCGTCGTTGTGCCGCCGGGTCTAGCGGGCGTCGAGGTGAGTATCGGGGACGTGCGGCTGCCCGTGGGCGCGGCTCGGCTGCCGTTTGCGCGCGGGGAAGACCCGCTGTCGGTGCGGGTGGCGGCGCCCGGATATCGTAGCGTCGAATTGGCCGTCGTCCCCGATCGCGATCGCTCGCTGCTGGTGACGCTGGCGCCGAGCCCGCCCGTGCTGGCGGCTTCCGTGGCGCCATTTTCGCCCTCGGTGCGCCCGATCGCGCCACTGCCCAGCGGCGTGATCCGTCGCTATCCTTTTTGAGCCCAGGGTTTCTTCTCTGAGCCGAGGGCGTGATAGTACTGGCTGAGTGCAAGGCGCTCGACGTGGTCTCGCTCTCTCGTGCTCCTCCCTGCTCTTGCTGTCGGCGAGCGTCTTGGCGGCGCAGCCGTCTTCCGTAGCAGAGCCGGCCGCCGTCGCCTCGAGCCCCCCGGACACCGCGTCCGAAAGCACGCCGCCCGTATGTCCCGAAGTGGATACGACGGTCTGCGGCCGTCGCTACTTTGAAGCCGGAACGCTGGCCTTCGAGCAGGGAGAATTCGTAGCAGCCGTACAGGCGTTTCGGACGGCGCTCAGTGTGCGCCCTCACCCCGTGATTCGCTACAACCTGGCGTTGTCGCTGGCGCGTCTCGGGCGTCCCACCGCCGCCATCCAGTCGCTGCTCGAAGTGTTGGGCGATCCTGAAACGGATAAGGAGCTGTCGGTCCGTGCGGAGCGCGAGCGCCGGAGCGCCGAACAGTCGCTCTCGCGAGTCTCTTTCGCCTTGTCGGATCCGCAGCGCGAGCGGGTCGAAATCGACGGTGCTCTGGTGGATGTGAGCGAAAAGAGGGAGCTGACGCTTGACCCCGGTTCTCACCGGATCCGGGTCATTTCCGGCAGCTCCATCGTGCTCGATCAGGAACTCGAGCTCTCACCGAATGAGCGGGTAGAGCTCCGGGTCGGACAACGCTCACGCCGGATTGACGTGGTTGTTGTTCCGGATGCGCCGATCGCGAAGGCCCCAGATCGTCCGATTCGGCCCCATCGGCAACCGGCTCGGGCGATGCGGTCGGGGCTTTCGCCAGCCTGGCTTTACGGCGGGCTCGGTGTGACGGCCGTGTTGACGGGTCTGACGGTTTGGAGTGGGCTGGATACGAACAGCGCGCTGAGCGACTATGAAGAGGAGCTGCCGCGACTGAGCCAGGCCGAGGCCGATGAACGCGTGCGAGCTGGACACGGTCGAGAACTACGCACCAATCTGCTCTTGGCGGGCAGCATCGCGTGCGGGCTGGGCAGCGCCGCGCTGGGCGTGTGGTTCGTGGATTTCGGGGGAAGCGCCAACGCAACGCTGGCCGTTGGACACTCGGGATTGTCGCTGCGTGGAGGCTTTTCGGGGCTCTAGCTGCCGCTCGCAAGCCGACTCAAGACGGTTAAGCGCTTGCGCTCCTCCGGCGCGAGCGCCTCGGCGTTCTTGGCCAGCCCCTCGACGTAGTAGTTCAGCAGCATCTTGTCGAAATCTACCTTGGCAGCGACGTCCTCGAAGGTCGCTAAGGTGGGCGCGCTCATCATCAAGCGCGCGGAAAGGTGCAGCTCCACCACGTAGTCCGCCCAAAGCGGCAGCTTGGTCCAACGCGCCAACGTGAGCGCGTGGTGTGATGCGGTCCCTGCTACCTCGGGCAGCACTGCGAGGCCTGCGTTGGCGCCCTTCAGGATGCGCTTGAGGTGACCTGATAGCACCTGCGTTGCCTCCTCCACGTTGCCGCTCGAGGCGAGCCTGTCGGCGAGCCCGCCGATCATCTTGAGCGCGTCCGCCCGCGCCGTGGACGGGATTTGTTGCGGCTTCCTCGGCGGCGGCAGCGGGGCCTGGTGGGGTGGTTGCTGGTGTAACGGGGCGTAGGCGGGTTCGGGCTGGACAGGCACGGCTGCGCGAATTCGCATTAGACTGGAGTCCCGACACTCGAACAGCGAGAGCTCAGTCGTGCCGATGAGAATTCGATCGCCCTCTCGAAGGATGGCGTCGTGTCCGACTCGCAGCCCATTCACGTACACCCCATTGGTGCTGTGCAGATCTTCGATCACCACCCGATCTGCCTGCACGCTGATGCGGCCATGCATGCGACTCACCAGCTGGTCGGTCAGGCAAATATCACACTCGGGCAGGCGGCCCAGCAGGAGCGAGCCGCTCGAAAGCTCAAGCTCGCCAAGCGGCGAGATCACCGAGACCGGCGGCACCAACTCAGGCCGCGAGCGCTGGGACTTGGCTGCGGCAGGGACCGCGCGCGGCGCGGGCACAACAGGCGTGGCGATCGGCGTAGGAGTGCGCACCTTGACATCGTGCCGCGGCTACCGGGCGGTCGCCACAAGAATCTGTGGCTGAAAGCGGGCTCAGATGCCTTCGGTTGGCGGCTTTAAGAGCTTCACTCTGTCTTTCAGGCGAGCGCTCACGAACACGCGGTTTGCCCGATCTACGATCAGAGCGCCCACGCCCTCGAGTGATTCGACGAGGGCCAGGCCTCGCTTGGGTCCCAGGATAAACACGGCGTCATCCACGGCGTCAGCCGTCGTGGCGTCAGGCGCCCAGATGGTGACGCTGCGACAGGCCATGGCGGGGAAGCCCGTCTTAGGATCGATGATGTGGTGGTAGCGCTTACCGCCGACCACATACGACCGGGCATAGTCTCCAGCGGTCGAGAAAGCGTGGTCAGTGAGCTCAATGGTCGCGAAGAAGTCGCCCTGGGGGCCGCGCGGATCCTGTACGCCACTCACCCACGCCGAGCCGTCCGGCTTCTTGCCGGAGCCGTACAGATCCCCGCCCGCCTGCGCCAGGAAGTGGTGGACCCCCGCTGTTCGCAGCCAGGTGACGGCCCGATCCAGGATGTAGCCCTTGGCGATACCGCCCAAGCCGAGCTTTTGCCCAGCACCCAAGCGCACGCGCTGGCCCGGAAGGTCGAGCTCCACCTTTCGATAGTCGACGAGGCGGCGCAGCCTTTCCACCTCGGCCTTGCTCGGCACTCGCGGGGTCGCTTCCTGCGCGCTGCCGAAGCGCCACACGGCGCTCAGCGGCTGGAACGTGATGTCAAAGCTGCCCTGGGAGAATCTCCCCGCATCCAGCCCGCGCTTCACGACTTCCAGCGTTTCCGGGCCCACCGCCCGCCATTGCCCGGCCTGAGCGTTGAGCTGCCCTACCTCACTTTGATCCTGCCACTCGCTCAGGATCGACTCGAGTCGCTTGATCTCGCTCACCGCGCCGGCGATGGCCGCCCGCGTCCCGGCTTCGTCGACCTCGGCGGACGTGTAGGCGATGAAGTGCAGGCTCGTGCCCAACGCCGACTCCTTCACGTCGACCTTGCTCGGCACGGGGCTGGGCGGGGCTTGGCTGCTGGAGGCGCGGGCGCTAGCGCCGACGGCGGGAGCCGTTCTGGCGCGCGCGTCCTCGCAGGCCAAGCCGGTCAGCGGCCCTGTCAGGCCGAGCAGCCCAGCTAGTAAAGTCGCAAAACAATGGGGGTTTCGCGCGCCGGCCGGCATGGCGAGTATGCTTACCACCCCCTTGAACCAATTGGGAGGCGCCGAAGGATGATCGACAGAGAACAACTCGACAGGACCGTAGAGGCGCTCGGCCCTAGTGTCGTGGCGCTGTCGCGCAGGATCCACGAACACCCGGAGCTGCGCTTCGAGGAGCACGAAGCCGCGCGCTGGCTTTCGGAGAGCATTGAAGCGACGGCCAAGCTGCCGGTCGAGCGCGGGGTGGGGGACTTGCCCACCGCTTTCCGCGCTCGTCTCGGCTCGGGCAAGGGCCCTCACATCGCGATCCTGGCCGAGTACGACGCGCTCCCCGGGATCGGTCACGCCTGCGGGCACAACCTGATCGCCGGTGGCGCGCTGGGCGCATTTCTGGCGCTCGCCCAAGCGCGGGGCCAAATCGAGGGCACCGTGGATCTGATCGGGACACCAGCCGAGGAGGGCGGAGGCGGCAAGATCCGCCTGCTTGAAGCTGGCGTGTTCGCGGGTGTGGACGCAGCCATGATGTTCCATCCCTACGACCGCGACATCCTGGCGCACCCTGCGCTGGCCAGCCGCTGGCTCAGCATGCGTTTCAAGGGAACGCCGGCGCACGCCGCGGCCGCGCCCTGGGACGGGAACAGCGCGCTCACGGCCTGCCTCGAGACCTTTCGGTTGATCGACTCGCAGCGGGTGCACTTTCGCGATGGCGTGCGGGTGCACGGCTACGTCACCAACGGTGGACAGGCCGTGAACGTGATCCCTGAGCACGCAGCTTGTGAATTCTCGGTGCGGGCGCCGTTCAAGGCAGAGCTCGAACGGGTGGCGGCTATTGTGGAGCGTTGCGCGCGTGGCGCGGCCCTGGCCGCCGGCGTCGAGGTGGACCTCACGATCCGCCACGGCTATCGCGAGATGAAGAACAACCTCGTCATCGCCCGCCGATTTGGCGCGGCCTTGGAGGCGCTGGGCCGAAAGGCCCCCGAAACCGACGCGCGCGTGGGCTCCGGCTCCACCGACATGGGCGATCTCAGTCAAGCCGTGCCTTCGATTCACCCCTACCTGGCGATCTGTGACGAGGGCGAGACTCTGTGCCACCAGCACGCCTTCGCCGCCTGCGCTGCCAGCGACCGCGGCTTCGAAACCATGCTCACTGCCGCCAAGGCCCTGGCGCGCACGACCCTCGATCTGCTGGAGGACGCGAGCCTGCTCGAGCGAGTGAAGGCCGAGTTCGCGAGGAGTTAGCGGCCCGCGTGGTGGGCGAGGTCCGTGATGCGCCGCACCGTCTCGGCGTGCATTTCGAGCCCCTTCTTGCGGATCCCGAGCTTGCCGACGAAACCGAACAGTCGTGGCAAGTGGGTCCAGAACGGGCCCTTCCAGCCCAGCAGACGGAAGGCGTGCTTCATGGCACCGGCCATGGCTGGGCTCATCACGGTTTCGGCGTTGGTCATCCAGTTGGGGTGAGCCTGCGCTGCCGCCACGAGCGTGGCGTAGAGTTCGTTCAGATCCAGGGCCGGTGAGAGGAACCAGCTTGGTTCGAAGAGCGGGTCGTCCTCGCTGAACCAGCCCAGATCTTTGCACGTACGCTCAAGCGGGGTGCCCGCGTACACGCGGATCCCCGTCGAGAACAGCACCATGTCGGTGGGCGGGATGTGTTCAGCGCAGAACGCCAGGGTCTCGCGCACCGTGTCCATGGTTTCGCCCGGCGCGCCCAGCATGAAAAACCAGTAGGTGGGCAGACCCGCCTCGCGCAGCGCCTTGGCGGCGCGCACGACCGCGTGCTTCTGAAAACCCTTGTTCAAGCTGCGCAGGGTCGTTTCGGAGGCGCTCTCGGGCGTGCACATGACGTTCTTGAAGCCCGCTCGCTTGAGTAGGGCCACAAGCTCCGGCGTCACAGAAGCTGGATTGAGGCCCATCGTCGAATAGGCGACCGGCAAGGCGCGCTCGGCGAGGGCTTCACAGAGCGCGCGGGTATGTGACAGCGGCAGG
Source organism: Myxococcales bacterium (assembly GCA_031408355.1). Classification (GTDB taxonomy): domain Bacteria; phylum Myxococcota_A; class Polyangia; order Polyangiales; family Polyangiaceae; genus PMG-095. Next base: position 13,236 of record JANNWK010001029.1, on the reverse strand, counting down.
TTGAACGTGGAATCCACGAAGTCGACGGATTTTACGCCGTGCCCGAGCACCACCTGCTCAATTTCGTCCACGACCTCACGCGCTTCGCGCAGCCGGTAGGCGTGCCCTTCGATGTTGTTGTACACGCAGTAGGAACACTTCAGCGCGCAGCCACGCTTCGTTTGCACCGAGTAGGGCGAGCCCGCCCTGGCGTAGCGCGCGACGTCGACCCAGCGGAAGGCCTCGCTGCGGGCAGACTGGGTCAGGTCACGGACGACAGCGCGCCCAGCGAGAGGTTCCCCGACGAGACGCCGTCCCGTATCCAGGACCGGCAGCGCTTTCATGCTGCCGCCACCGCGCACCAGGGCGCCGGAAAGCCTGTCGAGAGGCGCGCGTGCGCTGATCGCGTTCAGCATGGCGGGGAACGCCTCCTCGCCCTCGCCGACGACCGCCAGATCCGCCTCCAGAAAGCTGAGCACGTCGCGGGGCGAAACGTTGACGGCGGCGCCGCCGAGCACCAGCTTCGCGTTCGGCGCGGCCTCGCGCACCTTTGCAATGACGTCGCTTTTGATCTCCGGCAGATAGAAGTGCGGTAGCTCGAAATTGCAGTTGTCGATGTTGCGAATCGTGACGCCGACGACCTCTGGCTGCTCCCGCGCCACGCGCGCCAGCGTGTCTCTCGCTGGGTGCTTCGAGAACGCCAGATCGAGAACGCTGACGTCGTGCCCGGCCTGCGCCGTGGCCGTGGCGACCGTGCACAGCCCCACCGGAAGCGCGGGCCACGGTACCTGCTCCCGGTTGGGATTGATCAGCAGCACCTTCATGGCGGTCCACGTTAGCCTAAGTCTTCGCGCGGGAGCCCGTTCGTGGCGATTGGCGAACTCCTGCCGGAGTGACCCGAGCTGGCTGCTTTACCCAGGCCAGATCGCTGGCTAGCATCCCCAGGATGAAGAGCCGCCCGCTATTCCTTGGTTTGCCGCTGCTGCTCCTGCTCGCGGGCTGCGGAGGCGACAGCCTACCGCCCCCTGTCGACGCCGATTCCAAGCCCGCGAGCGAGTTGCCGCCAGCCGAGGCCCTAGCGGCGGCGCCTGTCGACGAGCCGAAGCACGCAGCGCCTGCTGCCGAGGCGGTCACACCGGCCGAGACGCCCGCGAAGGATCCGAACGCCATGCGTGAGGTGAAGTACGTGGTGACGCCGGAGGGGTTAAAGGTTGAAGTCGCCGGCGTACGTTTCATGGCGGCGGCGGAGGCCAAGCAGATCGGCCGAGGCTGGGGTGTCAAGGTGAGCGTCAAGGCCGAGGCGACGGACGGCAAGCCCCACGTACTACTCAATCCGAAGAACGGTCCGATCGCCTTCGCCGCTGCCGTGTTCAAGCAGGGCAGCACCGAAGCGGAGCGCATTCCGGACACGCGCGAGGGAGAGGGGGAGCTCACGCTCGCTCCCGGCACACCCGTCAGCTTCTCTCGTGAATTTCCGAGCAAGGGGGGCCGTGTGCTGGGTATAGGCGAGACGCTAGACTTAGAGGTCGCGCTCTGGGCGCTCGGCGAAACGACCGAAGACCGGCGACCGGTGAAGCAGTTCTTCCACGTCAAGATGAAGGTCGACAAGGGCAAGCCCAAGGCGAAGGTCGAGCCGCCCGCCGCCGCTGCCAAGTGACCGCTAGCGACCCTTGAAGGCGGGCCGGCGCTTCTCCGCGAATGCAGCCAGGGCTTCCTGGCGATCCTCGCTCTTGAGGCACGTTTCGTAGGCGGCACGCTCAAGCTTGAGCCCTTCGGGGAGAGCCCGGGTGGCGGCGCCACGCGTTGCCTTGAGCGCAGCGGTGATCGCCAGCGGAGCCCCGTCAAGGATCGGTGTTGCCCAGCTGATGACCTCGCGCAGAAAGTCAGCGGAAGGGGGCATGATCTGGTTGACCAGGCCGAGCATCAACGCCTCTGGAGCCGATAGCCGCGCGGCCCGCAAAATCAGCTCCTTGGCTCGCGCCTCGCCGAGCAGCCGCGGCAAGCGCTGGGTTCCCCCGGCCCCAGGAATAACGCCCAGCGTGACCTCGGGCAGTCCGAGCACGGCGTGGCTAGCGGCGACGCGCAGATCGCACAGCAGGGCGAGCTCCAGACCGCCGCCTAGGGCCGCGCCGTTGATAGCCGCAATGGTGGGTACGCCTAGTGTCTCGAGCCAGCCTAGCTCGGTTTCATAGGCGACCAGCAGCGCGCGCACTTCCTCCTCGCTCATGCCCGCGCGCTCCTTGAGATCGGCGCCCGCGCAGAAGGCCTTGTCGCCCTCGCCCGTCACGATCACCAGGCGCACGTCGCTGGCACGCTCAAGCTCCCGCCCGATCTCTCCGAAGCGTCGTACCAGCCCGCTCGACAGCGCATTCATGCGCTGCTGACGGTCGAGCGTCAAAAGGGCGATGCTGCCTCGGCGCTCAAGCCGAACGCCGTCGGTCCGGTCCGTCATCGCGACCTCTTCTTGGCCGTTTTCTTCGGCGTCGCCCGGCGTTTCTTGGGCGCTCGCCGATTCGGCGTCTTCGCTGATGACCTAGCGGGGGGGCGGGTCGGAATCGGCGCGGGGGCGGGTGGGCTCTTCGTGTCCTCCGCCTCGGCCTCCTTCTTTTTGGCCTTCTTGGCCTCCAGCTTGATAAGCCGAGACTTGAGCTCCGCGAGCTCGACCTTGACGCTCTCGAGGTCGTCGTTCAGTTGCTTGCGCTCGGCGCTAGGAACATCCCCAAGATCCCTCAGTGCCTCGCGCAGTCGGCGCGAAACGCGGCCGTCGAGTTCGTGCTCTAGCGCGCGCCTCAGCGCCGGGCGGCTCTTGCTGTCGCCCAACGTGCTGAGCGCCGCCACCACGTCGATCTTGAAATGGGGGTCGCGGTCGTCGAGCAGATCCTCCAGGTGCTCGCGCGTCTTCTTGCCATCGCCCAGCGCTGCTAGCGCGTGCACGGCGGCGCGCCGACCACGCGAAGGAATGCCGTAGCGGGTGCGTTTTTGGACGAATTCGAGCGCCGAGTCGTCGCGCAACTGGGCCATGCCGTCCAGGGCCCCGGCCCGCACCACATCCGCCCAGGATGGCTGGTCGACGATATCCTTCAACTTCGCGAGCACGCCCGGCTGACGTGTGTTGCCGAGCGCGCGCGCCGCGTCGGCGGTCACCAGGTAGCTCGGTTCGTTGGCGAACAGAGCTTCAAGCGCTTTGGCGGCTGCCGGCTTTCTGAAAGCGCCCAGCGCAGATGCGACCGCTCGCCGCACCTTGGGCTGTGGGGTCTGTAGCGCGGCCAGTAGCGCCGCCAGCGCCTGCTCCGAGCGGATCTTCCCCAGCGCGCGGGCGCTCTCGACGCGGACCATCCAGGCCTCGCCTTCACGGCCAAGGCTGTCGGCGAGCGCGCGGACACTGGCGGCGTCTTGCTTCTTCGAGAGCGCGTCGGCGGCCGTCCAACGAAGTAGAGCGTTGGAACCCTCTTCGAGCTGGTGGCGTAGCATGTCGGGGGGCGCCTCGAAGGTGAGCTTGGCGGTCAAGCGCTGCTCCGGATCGAATCCGACATGAGCGGGCCTCCGGTCGAACGGCACGGTCAACACGTCTTGAGCGTCGGTGACGAGCTTTCGGTGGCGCGTGAGCGTGCCGTCCTTCTCGACGACTTCGATCTCGACAGGCAGCGAAAAAACCGCGACCTCTCCGGTCTTTTGCGACTGTTTTAGGGAAACACTGAGCAGCCCGTCGTCCCAGGCAACCTTGACGGTCAGCTCCGGGTGCCCAGGGCGAAACACCCACTGGTCAAAAAAACGCTCCAGCGACCTGCCCGACACTTCTTCGAGCGCGCGCATCAGGTCGTTGGTTTCCACTAGCTGGAAAGCGTGTCGCTTGAGGTAGCGCTGCACGCCCGCGAAGAATACCTCACTGGTCAACTCGCGGCGCAGCATGTGCAGTACGAGTCCGCCCTTCTCGTACAAGTGCCGGTCGAACAGATCGATAGGCTCCGCGTAGTCACGGCAGACGATCGGTCGCTGATAGCGACGAGTGGCCTCGCTCAGGTAGGCATCAAGGTCGCCGGCGACTGCGTAGTCATACTCGTCGCGGCCCAGCCGATCCTCGCGCTCCAGGTGCTCGCAGAACGTGGCGAAGCCCTCGTTCAACCAGCCGTGCGACCAGTCGCGGCACGTGACATAGTCGCCAAACCATTGGTGGGCTAGCTCGTGCGCTACGAGCTCGTTCGAGCTGACATCGAGCGCAGCCCGCTCGTCGAGCATCACGTGTTCGTACAAGGTGGTGGCGGTCGTGTTCTCCATGCCGCCAAAGATGAAGTCGCTGACGACCGCCTGGGTGTAGCGGCTCCACGGGAAATCCACGCCGAAACGCCGCGAAAATAGCTCAAGCATGCGAGGGGTTTCACCCAAGCTGCGGGCTGCGTTGCCGGCCTGGCCGAGCGGGACCAAGTAGCGCACCGGGACCTCGCGCGAGCCGAGCACGGCGGGTCGATCCTCCACCACGTCGAAGTGACCTACCACCAGCGTGAGCAAGTAACTTGGGTGCGGCTCGGAGAGCTTGAAGCGGTACGTCCAAGGCCCCCGGCCGCGCGTGTCGGCGCTCAGTTGCTCCCCGTTGGAGAGCACTTGGAACCCCGCCGGCACCGTCGCCGAAAGCTCCGTGGTCATCTTGACATGAGGCTTGTCGATGCAGGGGATGAAATGGCGAGCGTCCTCGTCCTGGCATTGGGTCCAGGCTTGCACGGGGCGGTCCTTGACGTGCTCGTCCGGGGCGAGGAAATAGAGTCCACGCGCCGGTGTCGCTCGGTAGTCGATGCGCAGCTGACCGCGTTCGGGTAGTTCACTGACGGTGAGCGTTTGGCCGTCGTACTCGTGGGCAGCGGGACGCAAGCCGTCGCCACTATCGACGCGTACGCTTTCCAGATCGAAGCCGACCGCGTCCACGTCGAAGGTGGTGGCGTGTGGCGCGGCGCGTTCGAAGTGCAAGACAGCACGCCCGCGTACCGATTTGCTGCCGAAGTCGAGCTCCAGATCTGCGAACAGATGGGTGATTCGGTAGGGACGTGACCGCTCGTATTGTCGCTCCGTACCCGCCAGGCTGAAGGGCCCGCGTGCCCCGCCACAGCCGCAACGCTCATGGAGTCTCTGGGAAACCGTCATCTGGCAGGTAATATACCTGGCGTGCCCACTACCCTCACCGGCGAAGTAGAGCGCATCACTTACGAAAGTGATGCGACCGGCTTCCGCGTGCTGCGCTTGGGGGCGCTCGAGGGGCCTTCCGCGGCGCGTGGCACGGTCACGGTCGTGGGCCTTCTGCCCGCCGTTGGCAGCGGTACGCGTGTGCGCGTGACCGGTGATTTTCGCCAGGATCCGAAGCACGGGGAGCAGTTTCGAGCCGACACCCTGGTGACCCTCTTGCCCGAAACCCTGCTCGGTCTGGAGCGGTATCTGGGTTCGGGGCTGATACCAGGCATCGGGCCGGCTTTTGCCAAGCGCATCGTCTCCGCCTTCGGCATGGAGAGCCTGACCATGCTGGACCACGAACCGGACAGGCTCCGGTTGATCCCGGGCATGGGTGAGCGCCGTGTGGAGGAGGTGAAGCTCGCCTGGGCGGCGCAGCGCGCGCTCAGCAACGTGATGATGTTGCTGCAGACGCACGGAGCCTCCCCGGCCCTGGCCGCGCGCATCCACAGGCACTACGGCGACAGCGCGGCTCGCATCGTCCAGGACTCGCCGTACCGGCTGGCCATCGAGGTGCGCGGCATCGGCTTCAAGACGGCCGATCGCATCGCGAAGTCGATCGGCATCGCTGGCGACCACCCCGAGCGCGTGCAGGCTGGAGCGCTGCACGAGCTCACCGGCCTGGCCGATCAAGGTCACCTGCTGTGTCCCAGGGAGGATCTGGTGGAGCGCGCCGCCGCCATGCTCGAGGTGGACCAGGGGCACGTGGAAGCGGCGCTCGATAAGCTGTGGGCCAGCGGGCTTGTCGTGATCGAAGATGGCGGTGTGTACCTCACGCGCCTGTACCGGGCCGAGCAGTCGCTGGCCTGTGACCTGCGGAGGCTGCTGTCCCGGCCCGGGCGCTCGCTCGCCGGGATCGATAGCGCGATAGGCGCGTTCGAACGGCAGGCCAAGGTCACGCTGGCGGCGGCCCAGCGCGCCGCCGTGAAGGGCGCGGCCGAGCACAAGCTTGTCGTCGTAACGGGCGGCCCCGGCGTGGGAAAAACCACGATTATTCGGGCCATTCTGGACGTCATGCAGCGCTCGCGGCTCAGCGTGCGCCTGGCCGCCCCCACGGGTCGGGCCGCCAAGCGCTTGTCTGAGGCGACCGCGCACGAGGCGGGGACCCTGCATAGGCTCCTCGAGTTTGAGCCGCGCGCCGGTCGCTTCCAGCGTGGCGAGCACAAGCCTCTCGAAGCGGATGTCGTGATCGTGGACGAAGCTTCCATGATCGACGTGCCGCTCGGCGCGGCACTCTTGTCCGCGCTGCCCGACGCCGCCCGGTTGGTCATCGTGGGCGACGCGGATCAGCTGCCCTCCGTCGGCCCGGGCGCGCTCTTACGCGACGTGATTAGCTCGGGCAGAGTGCCGACCGTGCGCCTGAACGAGATCTTTCGTCAGGCAGGCGAGAGTCGCATCGTGCAGAACGCTCATCGCATCTTGCAAGGCGAAATGCCGGAGAGCGCCGACCCCGAGGCGGCTCAAGCGGATTTCTTCGTGGTGGCGCGGCGCGAGCCGGAGGAGGCCGCCGAGACCATCCGGGAGCTCGTCACGGTGCGTATACCCAAGCGGTTTGGGCTTGATCCGTTGCGCGACATTCAGGTGCTCACGCCCATGCACCGCGGCCCGGCCGGCACGCTCTCGCTCAATCGGTTGCTGCAGGCCGCGTGCAACCCTGGTGGCCCCTCGCTGGAGCACCACGGGCAGCATTTTCGCGCGGGCGACAAGGTGCTGCAGCTCAAGAACGACTACGAACGCGAGGTCTACAATGGCGATCTCGGTAGGATCGAGAGCGTCAACCTCGACGAGCGCAGGCTTTTGGTGCGCTTCGATGGGCGGCCGGTCGAGTACCGGGATGCGGATCTGGAGGTCTTGTCCCTGGCCTACGCGACCAGCATTCACAAGAGTCAGGGCAGCGAGTATCCGGCGGTGGTCATCCCGCTGCTCACCGCGCACTTTGTCATGCTCTCGCGGAACCTGCTGTACACGGCCGTGACGCGTGGCAAGAAGCTGTGCGTGCTGGTGGCCGACCCGCGCGCGCTCAAGCTAGCGCTGGCTGAAACCCGCAAGGAGGAGCGCGTCACGCGTTTGGCAGAACGGATTCGGGAGGCGCTCGGCTGATGCGCCGCGTTCTTGCGTACGCACGCCTAAGAACACACGGCCCCGCCGTCGATGGTGATCGCCGCCCCCGTCATCCACGAGCTTTCGTCGCTGGCTAGAAAGAGTGCCAGGCTGGCGATGTCGGCGGGAAGGCCGAGCCGCCCGAGGGCCGTGCGCGCGCCAGCGTTCTGCACTGCGGCGGCGGGATCCGGAAACGCGCGAGCCGAGTCCCAGAGCAACGGCGTATCCACCGGGCCGGGGCACATCAGGTTGGTGCGGATGCTGGGGCCGTAGTCGAGCGCGAGCTGCTTGACCAGCGGCACCAGCGCGCCCTTGGAGGCGCAATACGCTGGGTGATTGGGAAAGGCCTTGAGCGCCGCGATCGAACCGTTGATGACGATCTGCCCGCCGCCACGCGCCTGCAGGGCGGGAATGCCCACGCGGCACAGATAGAAAACGGCATGCAGATTGGTGGCGATAGTTTGGTGCCAGACCTCGATCGGCACGTCCGTGACCGAGCCGATGCCCAGGATGCCAGCGTTGGCCACCAGGATGTCGACACCTCCGAACGCGGCTTGCGCTCGCTCGACCAGCTGAGCGTTGGCCTCCAGTGTTCCGATGTCCCCCGCGACGAACTCGGCGCGCCCGCCCTGGCTGCGAATGCGCTCAGTCAAAGCCTGCCCGCGAGCCTCGTCGCGCCCGCCGGCAACCACCGCAGCGCCTTCCTTGGCGAAGCGCTCCGCGATGGCCTGTCCCATGCCGATTGTCGCTCCGGTGACGATGGCTACTTTGTGCTCGAGCTTCATGGTCGACTCCGTCGGGGTTGCAGCACCGGGTCACGCTACTCTCCACCGTGACCGCATCTCAACCACAATCAATCATAAAACATCATACAGGTGGCGCCTCAGTGGTCGCAGATGGTTCTTTGCGACGTTTCGTGATAGATGAGATGGAAATGAGTCCCAAGGAGAACCTGTCGGGCGCTGAGCGCCAAGGGCGAGTGTCCCGGCTCGTGGAGCAGCGTCGCCGGGTCAGCGTGACCGAAATTTGCGAGCTCTTTGGGGTTAGCGTCGCGACGGCTCGGCGCGATCTCGACACCCTGGCTGAGACAGGTCGCGTACAGCGCGTGCACGGCGGTGCGATCGTAGCGCAGCCAGCGCCACCGGAAGGTCCTGCGCTTGAGCGCGCTTCGGAGCGCGCCGACGAGAAGCGCCGGATCGGCGAAGCTGCGGCGGCGCTGATTGGGCCCCGCGAATGCGTCTTTGTTGGCAGTGGCACGACTGCCCTTGAGGTCGCTCGGAACCTTCCGGCGGATCGCGAGCTGACCGTGGTGACCAATTCGCTGATGGCGCTCAACGTGCTGGCCGAGCGCACGGACATCACGCTAATTTGCCTCGGTGGCATGCTGCGCCCCAGCGAGGGCAGCATGATTGGGCACATCGCGGAGCGGGCGCTCAAAGAGCTGCGGCTGCACAAGGTGTTCATCGGAGCGCGCGCCATCGACGTTGAGGCAGGCCTCACCAACGACTATTTCCCGGAGACCATCACCGACCGCGAGATCATCGCCGCCGGTAGGCAGGTCATTTTGCTGGCCGATCACAGCAAGTGCGCACGGGTGGCCAGCGGCCTCTTGGCTCCGCTCAGCGAGATCCACATGCTGATCACTGACCGTGGCGCGCCCTCGGACTTCGTGGCCAAGGCTCGAGCGGTGGGCGTCGAAGTGCTCACGGTGTGAGGGGGGGCGGTTTCAGGTTCCGCCCGGCTCCCGCGCCCGGCTAGGCGTGCATTTCGACGCCAGATACGACCCGCGAAATGATTCCGTCCGGGCTTGGGGCGTCAGGGCGCAGGCCCTGCGCCATCGAGCTATAGAGCCCGAGTAGCTGTCCGAACAAGACCATGACGGGCGCCAACTGGTCGTCCGTGAACTGCTGGACGAGCTCGATGCCGAGCATGTAGTCGGCCAGTTCTCGCAGCTCGGGCTCCGGGTTCTGAGCGATCACGACCAGCGACTTCCCCAGCTGTTTCCGCCGAAGCTCGCGCAGGAGATCAAGCTCATAGCGCCGCACGCGAGGGTCGGACGAGACCAGGGCCACGACCAAGGTCTCGCTGTCGAGGGCAGAGAGCGGACCGTGGCGAACACCTAGGAACGACTCGGACCCGCTGCTCACGCGGCCGGCCGTGAGCTCAAGCAGCTTTAGCGCCGATTCTCGGGCCACGCCGTTGAGCGCGCCGGAGCCGAAGAAATACACCTTGCTGAAGCTGCGCTGCGCCAGCTGCTCGGCGAGTGAATCCGCCACGGGCAAGAGGCGTCGCCAGGCGTGGGTCGCCGCGTGCACGGCCTCTTCCAGTCGGTCCAGGTCGTTCCAGTGCGCTAACGCCAGACCCGCTAAGACCATGTTGGTATACGAGCTGGTCATGGCCAGGCCACGGTCATTGACCAGGTCGTCCAGCAGCAGCAGCACGGCGTTGTCATGCTTGGCGCATTCGCTGGCCATCTTACCGCGTGCGTCGCAGGTAACGATGAACTGCGGCATCGCGGGCTGGCGCTTCAACAGGTGCTCGAGCGCCGCAACGCTCTCGGGGCTGTTGCCCGAGCGGGAGAAGGAGACCGACAGATAGCCCACATCGGGCACCAGCAGACCCTCGGCGTGAGTTGCAAAATCCGTGGTGGCAATGACCTCCGTCGGGCAACGCCAGCGCGTTCGCAGCAGGTTGGCGACGGACTGACCGACGTAATCCGAGGTGCCGGCGCCAAGCATCACCACGTGCGGGCTGCGCGAGCTGGGTATGCCCGCGCGCCGTAGCGCCGCGCCGATTTGCGGGCCGGCCGCGCGCACGCGCCCGAGGGTGCCGAGCCAGGTGTCGGCCTGCTGGGCGATTTCGCGGGCGGTGTGGAGGACGCCGCGCTCGGTGAGCTCCGCTGCGGGCCGCTCGAGCAGCTCGGTTATCGACATGGCGGGGTTCCGATCGCGCTTACTTGACCCGGGTAGCTGTTCAACGTGGCTCCTTCAGTGCCTTGGGCGAGCCGCCCACCAGAAAACGTCGTAGTTCTTCTTGAGTTGGCTGGGCGCCGGTGCCGCCGACCGCTCGCGTGGAGAGCGCGCCACATGCATTGCCGGTCCGGAGGCAGTCGCTGTCCGATTGACCCGCCAGCATGCCGGCGATGAAACCCGCCGCGAAGCTGTCACCCGCGCCCGTGGTGTCCACCGAGCGAACGCGGTAGCCAGGGACCGTCTCGATCTGGCCGTCGCGTCCGACCAGGGCGCCCTTGCTGCCGAGCTTGACGACCACGCAGGGAACGAGCTTGGAAAGCTGACGAGCTCCGAGTGCCGCGCTGGCCTTGCCGGTGAGTTGCGCGGCCTCGGTCTGGTTGAGGAACAGCACATCAACGTGTTTGAGCGCCTGTAGTGCTAGCTTCTTCGTCTCCCCCACGAGCGTAGAGTTGGGATCGAAAGAGGTGCTGAGGCCGCGACGCTTGGCCATGGCAAAGAGCTTGCCGAAGTCTGGCTTGAGTCGCTTTTGTAGAGAAAAGCAGCTCAAGTGCAGGTGAGCGAAGCCGTCGAAGACGCTCGCAGGAATGTCCTTCAACGAAAGCTCGGCGATAGCGCCAGGATAGGTGACCTGGGCGCGGTCCTTGAGGGTGCTGATGCACACCGTGACGCCCGTCGCCGTCTTGGTCGAGCTTTTCACGCACGATGTTTCAATGCCTCGGGCCTCGAGCTCGCGCCGGCAGAGTTGTCCGAAAAAGTCGTTGCCGACCTTGCTGACAAAGCTCACCGGATGCCCCAGGCGCGCCAAGCCGCTCGCGAAGATGGCCGACGCGCTGCCTAGGACGATGTCAAAGCTCTGCGCCTCGACCTCTTCTCCCAGTTTGGGCAGGCGCTGTAAGCCAGCCGCGATCAAATCGACGTTCAGTTCGCCGATGACCAGGGTGGGGCGGCCGGTCAGGGAGGGGGCCGGCAGTCGCCTCACGGGAACTCGATGACGCTTGGATGCATCAGAAAGACTCACGAACCAATCATACTCGCGCATTCAGTTGCGTCAATCAGATCGTTTGTGATTGAATGGGCGGGTGGCGCGGACCTGGCGCCGCTCGCGGAATTTGCTGCACTCGCCAAGGAAAACCCGCCATGACCGTGATTGACGCCCACGCGCATTTGCCCGCGGACCACCCATCGGTCCAGAACCTGCTGGCGGAGTTGGGGGTCAGCGTCCTCAACATTTCACTGGGGCTCGACCCCGGGGGCGCATGGCGCGAGAGCCCGATGAGCGGCGAGCAGCCCTACCGCAGCCTGTCCCAGGAGCAGCCAGCTCGCTTTGCCTGGTGCACGGCCTTTGATCCTCCAACCCTGGAGGACATGGAGCGACCGGTGGCGTACACGGAACGAGTGATCGCCGGGTTGGCTGCGGAGTTCTCGGGTGGAGCTGCGGCCTGCAAGGTTTGGAAGAACCTGGGCATGGAGGTGCGCGACAAGCACGGCGACTTCGTCCAGGTCGACAGTCCGCTGCTCACGCCCATCTTCGACTTCATTGAGCGCGAGGACCGCGTGCTCATTCTTCACACCGGAGAGCCGCGCGCCTGTTGGCAACCGCTCGACCCCGAAAGCCCCCACTACGAGTATTACAGCCAGCATCCGGCTTGGCACATGTACGGGCGAACGGACTGGCCGTCCCACATGGATCTCATCCTTTCGCGCGATCGCGTGCTGGCTCGCCATCCCGGCCTCCGCGTCGTTGGCGCGCACCTGGGCAGCCTGGAGTACGACGTGGGCGAACTCGAGCAGCGACTCAAGGACTTCAAGAACTTCAGCGTGGACACCGCCGAGCGCCTGCTGGATCTCGGCCTCCAGCCTGTGGCTCGAGTGCGCTCGTTTCTCGAAACCTATGCGGATCGCGTGCTGTATGGCTCCGATCTGCTGTTTGAGCGCGCCTTCTCCGCCATGGACACGGCTGAGCGGGAGGGGGCGCTCGCGCAAGTCCGGCAGGTGCTGGAACAGGAGCAGAGCTACTACCGAGGGCAGGGGCTCGTGCAGGTCCGCGGCAAGCTACTGCCGGCGCTGGGTCTGTCACCGGCAGCGCAACAGCTGCTGTTCGAGGGCAACGCTCGGAGCTGTTACGGCTTTGGCTGAGCTGCCGTGAGCCGCGGCAGGGCCCGCCGCGCTAGCGGTTCCCAAATGGCGTGGGCGGCAATGTTTGCAGGTAGGCGAAAAGCGCGCGCATCTCGAGGTCGTCGAATTTACCGAAGGACTCGACCGGCATCATCGGATCGAGCTTGCGACCGTCTCGGCGGACGCCCGTCGTCATGACCTTGCGGAAATCCTCGAACGTGAAGCCGCCAAGGCCCGTAGCGTGCGGGGTCAGGCTGAGCGGGACGGCCATGCTGGGGGGCGCGCCGGGGATCGGTCCGCCGCTCATGCCAGCCCCGTGGCAGCCGGAACACAGCAGAGCCAGGAATTTGCCGTAGGCGGCCGTTGGGGTGGGCGAGGGCCCCTTGGTGATTTGGCGATGGTTCACGCGCCGCGCGATGTCGATCGGAATCATATCGAGCCGATCGAGGACCTTGCCTAGCGTGCCGATGGTCATGGCTTGGTTCGTCCGCGTCTGCGGCGGCAGCGTACGGACATAGGAAATGACCGCTGCCACGTCCTCGTCAGGGAGCCAATTGGACTCGTGGGACGCCATGAAGCGCACGCCCCGGCCGTCCTTCTTGATGCCGTGCACGAGCAAGCGCGAAAGTTCACTGTCCGAGTAGGCTGCGCCGAGACCGCCGCTGGTGATGTTGGGCGCCGCGAACGTGCCGATGGGACCCATCTGCTCCACCTTGCCACCCCCGAGGTCGTTGCCATGGCAACCGCTGTCCGCGCACGGCATGATCGTATGCGCGAGGTGGTCACCGCGCGAGAGCGCCGCGGGGTCGGTCGTCCGTTCGAACGGGCCGAGGGGCACGTCGTAGACTTTGTCGAG
>JANNWK010001028.1:0-14037 GCA_031408355.1 Myxococcales bacterium | reverse complement strand
CGCCGCCGACAGCGCCGGCGCCTGCACGGCGGTGACCTCAGCCGCCGCGCTCGGCTGCCCTGCTGCCACTGAGCTTGGCTTCGTGCGTCGGGACGCACAGATGTGGATGCCAGATCTGTGGCTGCAACTCATGTACCGCGGCTTCCGTTTCGAAGCCGAGGTAGCTACCGTCCAAGGCTCCATCGAGAACGTTTCGAACACGCCCAACCTGACCGGAGCCGCGGCGCGCGACTACACGCTTGCCTCCTGGGGGTTCGTTACGGAGCTCGAACAGAAGGTGGCGGAAGACAAGTTGCACCTGGGCCTCAAGGTGGGCTGGGCCTCGGGCGACGCTGACGTCGACTCGCTTGTGCCCGGCAGCGGTCTACAGAGCCAGAACGGCGACAAGACGATTTCGACGTTCCGCTTTCACCCGAGCTACGATCTGGACCTCATCCTTTACCGGAACCTGCTCAGCCGCGTTCAGGGCACGTACTACTTCCGTCCAAGTGTGAAGTACGACTTCCTGCGCGAGCCGAACGGGCAGAAGCTCGGCGGCGGTATCTCGGCTATTTGGTCGCGCGCCAGCGAATTCATGCAGACTCCGGGGCACGGGCGTGACCTTGGCGTCGAGGTGAACGGCCAGCTCTACTTTCAGAGTAAAGACGGCTCGCTCAACGACGACCTAGACCGTGACGGCGGATTCTTCGCCAAGCTCGAGTACGCGGTGTTGTTCCCCATGGCCGGCCTCGGTTATACGGAGGGCGAAGCGCGCGTCCTGAACAGCCAGAACAACGACAGCACCGCCGCCGACACGAATCTCGCCCAAGCGCTCCGCCTCTTCCTAGGCGTCGCGTTCTAAAGCGTCGCGATCCGTTGCATAGTGGGGGCGTGCCGCGCCCGGCCCCCCAACGTCGCCTCGCTCCCGGGCGGTCTTCACGGCGCCGTCGCACGCTGGGCCTCCAGCGCTGCCTTCGCGTTGTGCCGCTCGGCCTTTGCCTGTGGCCGAACCCACTGCTGGCGCTTGAGCCAGGCAGCATCGGAGAAACACCCGTACTCTTCGAGGTGAGCGAGAGCGGCGGTGTCTACTACAACGTGGACAACCGCGACACGCGCCCGAGCCAAGTCCCGACGCGCGTCAACGACAACTTCGGACTGCTCTACAATCGGCTCAGCCTGCAGGCCACCGCCGGCAGCGTTAGCGCGGGGGTACGGGTCGACAACGTGTGGTTCTACGCCTCACCCGATCCGAGTGAGATCGCGCTCGCTATGACCCGCGAAAGCGCGCGCGAGAACGCGCCTGGCTACTTTCAAAACAAGCTCGGCGAAGCCGGCCTCGAGCTGTCCAACCGCTACATCAACTGGGTCTACCCCGCAAAATACTACCTTACGCTGTCCAAACCCGGGATTGAGGCCACCTTCGGCGACGCCAGCGCGCAGCTTGGCCGCGGCATCGTGCTCAGCGTGCGCAAGCAGGACGAAATCGGTAGCGACACCACGGTCCGCGGCGCTCGCGTGAGCGTCAGCACCAAGGGCGCCCTCGGCTTGAAGCTGACCGCGCTCGGCGGTGAGCTGAATCCGCTGCGAATTGACCAGGCCAGCGGGCGCTACCTGGGCATCGCCGCCGACGGCGATCTGCTACACACGCTGGCCGGTGCAGGCATGCCGCGCGCCATCGGCACCGACTTTGCGAAGCTCAGCCTTCGCTGTGAGACGAGTCCCACCTGCAGCTACGCTCCGGACCGCGTGGTCGGAGGCCAGTTCGAGCTTTCGGCAGCGGACTTTACGCTGGGTAGCCAGGGGTCGGTGTTGCTGCGCGACGCGGCACTGAGCGACGACGTAGTGCGCAGCTCGCCGCGTGTGGTGACGCTCAGTCAGTCGCTGGACCTACCCCGAGTGCTCACGCACACGGCCGTGTATGCGGAGCTCGCCTTTCAGCACCTGGAGCAGCGCCAGGGCGTGCGCAAGTTGGACGCGGGATACGGCGTGTACGCCAGCGCCAGCTACACCCCGGAGGGCGTCGCTGTCACCGTGGAGGGTCGCCACTACCGCCGGCTGTTTCCGCTGTACGCGAACGTCAAGCTGGCGAGGGCTCACGAGTTTTCAAGCCTGGCGTACAACGCGATTCCGACCACCGCGCCTACGGACACCGACACCGAGTTCGAAGGAATGAACAGCTGCGTGAGCGGCGCCCGCGCGCGCGGGGACTTTCGGCTGGCGCCTGGGGTCCGCGCGCTCGCCGCGGCTGCACACTACCTGACCTACGCGGAGTCCAACGCCAACGAAGAGTGTTCCACCGAGCCAGAGCGAGCGAACCGCGTGTACGATGCTTCCTCCGGCTTCGCGCTCGATTCTCGCGATCGTTCCCGTCACTTGGAGCTGGTGCTGGGCGGCAGGCTCGATCGCGCCGAGCGCGACCTCATCCTGCCCGGCGGCGGGCTCTCGCGACTATTTTACACGGAGAGCTACCTGCGACATCAGCTCGACCTTCCCCTGTTCGGCGCCTTCGGCATGAGCCTCGGCGGGCGACACCGGCGGCGCGCTCAAGCGGAGGGCGGCCCAGGCGCGCCCTGGCTCGAGGGAGAGGAGGTGCTGGGCATCGAATGGGCCGAGCACTCAACGCTGGCGCTCGGGACCGAATACACGACGCGCGCTGGGGTGCCCGGCACCTACTTCAATCTGGAGCTTTCGCACCGGCCCTCCCCAGCCACACGCATCGCGCTGTTCGCTGGACAGCAGCGCGGCGCCCAGCGCTGCGTGGCCGGGATCTGCCGGATTTACCCAGCCTTCGAAGGCGCGCGCCTCGATTTCTCGACTCGCTTCTGACTAGCGGGCAAGCGCCTGCTCGATGTCGCGTTCGACGTCGGCGTGCGAACCCGTCGTGTAGCCTTCGCGAGTCTGCAGCACTCGCCCGTCGCGTCCGATGAGCACGCTATAGGGAGCTGTGGCGCGCGGATTGTAGAGCGAGACGACGCGACTATCCTGATCGAGCAAGATCGGGAAGGAGACGCCAAGTCTGGCGACCTCAGCCCGCACGTCGGCCACGGATCCTGGACCATCGATCGAAACGCCGAGCACCACCAAGCCTTGTGACCGGCGCGCCCGGTACAACGCGTCAAGCTCGGGCATGGCCCTCAGGCAGGGCTTACAGAAGGTCGCCCAGAAATCGAGCAGCACCACGTGCTCGCCAAAATGCGCTGACAGGCGCTCGGTGCCCCCGTCGAGCCGTGGCAGTTCGAAATCCGCCGGGCGGGCAGGGCCTGCCGACCACGCCGAGCTGGTAGCTCCCGCGGGCTGCCCACAGCCAGCAAGCGCCGCCACCAGCATCACCAGCCCGCCCCGGGCGCCAATCCCCCAGCCGCCAGCACGCGGTCGCGCGGTTGCCGTCGGATTTCCATACGCTCGATCTGCCATTCTGACTTGCCGACTGCGGGGGTGCGGCCCAGCCTCGACGGCTGAGGCAGAAACCGTGTACTAAGCTAACTCGGTGACCACGCACGTCAAGCAGCCGTTCGAAAGCGTCAAGCGTGACCGCACCTGGGCGGGGCTGCTCGAGCCCGTTCGCCTTGCCCGTCTGAGCTTGGTCGGCTTCGTCAGTCTGGTTGGGTTGTGCTTGGGGAGCGGCTGTTCCACGGAGTGCAGCGGCCCAGATTGTGCGAGCTGCAGCGGCGCCGACTGCGGAGCTGGAGCTGGAGCTGGTGCTGGTGCCGCACCGAGCAGTGGGCGCTTCAGCGCGTGCCTTTTGAGCAGCGACTGCGACGAGGCGCATGGCTTTGCTTGCGTGGAGGGCGAGTGCAGCTACGCCTGCCGGTCCCATCAAGATTGCCGCGAGGTCGGCCACTGCGACGTGCGCGAGGGCGAAAGCCAAGCCTACTGTGTGAGGGACGCCCCCGCCCCAGCGCCGGGTACGCTCTACACCCATTGCCCCGACGGCGACGAGTGCGCCGCTGGCTACTTGTGCATCGGCGCCGGCGAAGCGGACCTTGACGCCTATTGCACGACAGACTGCGAGGATGACGCGGGCTGCAGCGACGGCTTCTATTGCGGCAGCATCGGACGCCCTCCCTGTGAAGATGCTTGCGGGTTTCGCGGCCAAAGCAAGGACGAACGCTGCGTGCCTGCCGAGGAGATCGGCGCGGGCAGGCCCTACCAGTGTGGCGAGTTTGGCGTCGTGCGGAGCGTGTGCCTCCAGCGCAAGTTTTGTTCACCCTGCACCAGCAACGCAGACTGCCTCGCCGTCCCCAACCAAGTTTGCGCCAGGGACGAGAGCGGCGAGAAGATCTGCACGCAGCTGTGTGACGCGCGCGCCGACTCCTGCCCGTGGGGCAACGCCGCGCGCTGCGCTGTCTTCGACAAGGACCTCGGCCTGCCCACCTGCTCGCATCGCTTCGGCGCCTGCAGCGGCACAGGCCAAACCTGCGAGCCTTGTCGGACCAACCGGGACTGTGAGGACGGGGTGTGCACCTCTTCCACGTTTACGGGCGAGCGCTGGTGCGTGAATTTCGGCACGCAATGTGAGTGTCCGAACGGCCCCGACGCGACCGGCGCCTGTTCGGACGGCGGCTGTCCCGACTCGCCGGGCGGGCTCAAGGTGCTCTGCATCAGCGACCCCAACTCGGGCCTCCTTAATACCTGCTACGCGGCCAACAGCTCCGAGGGCTCGCGTCTCGGTGAGTCCCCGCAAACCGGTTGCTGGGCCGCGCAGTAGGGCCTGGGGCCAACCGAGACGAATTCCTGGTGCAGCTTATGTGGAGGGCAGCGTGAGCGTAACATCTGGTACTCACTAGCTATTTGCTAATAAACAGACGTCCGTCGGCGACGAACCGTCGCCGCAGGGGAGGCTAGCGGTGCGAAAGAAACCTGGTCTACGCTGCGTCGCGTTCGTGATTCGTTCGTCGAACCAACCGCGGGAGCTGCCCGCGGAATTCTTGGGATTACAGAAAGAGGAGCGTTGTTAATGGGAAAGTTGATTGATTACCGGCTCGCCGGGATGGTGTTCGCAGTAGCCGGGGCGTTTACCACCCAGGCGTGTGGTGAGAACAGCCCGCTCGGCGACCTCGCCAAAGAGTGCGGCTTGGTTTGCTCCGAAAAGGGCATCGTCGAAGGCAACGCCTCCATCTCTGGTATCCCCAACATCGACGCGTTCTTCGGATCGGTCGTGAACTTCAACGCCAAGGCCAACCTGGTCTCCGGCAACATCAACGCCGAGCTCGCCAAGATCAAGGCTTCGCTCGAGCTCGAGGCGGACGCCAAGCCGGCCGACATCAAGGCGGCGATGGTCGCCAAGTTTAGCCTCGATGCCAAGGCGGGCGTGGCCATCAAGTTCCAGCCGGCCAAGTGCGCCGTTTCCGCGAGCGCCACCATCGAGGCCACCGCAAAGTGCGACGTCACAGTGGATCCCGGCAAAGCCATGGTGGAGTGCAAGGGCAGCTGCGAGGCCGACGCTTCGGTCACGGCCACGTGCGACGCCTCGGCGGAGGTCAAGTGCACGGGCACGGCGCCAAGCCTGGCTTGCGAAGGCGAGTGCAAGGGCGGCTGTGAGCTCGAAGTGGCTGCCACCTGCGAAGGCAGCTGCAAGGGCACCTGCTCGGGGACCTGCTCCGTCAAGGATGCAGCGGGCGCCTGCGCCGGCGCCTGCGACGGCATGTGCGAAGGCACCTGCGAGGCCTCGGCGGGCGCAACCTGCTCGGGCAAGTGCAAGGGCGAGTGCACCTACACGCCGCCGAGCGGCAAGTGCGAGGCGGGCGCTTCGGTGAAGTGCGAAGCCAAGGCCTCGGCGAGCGTGATGTGCAGCGGCAAGTGCGAAGGTGAAATCACCCCGCCCATGGCCAGCGCAGAGTGCCAAGCCAGTGCCAAGGCCGACGCTTCCATCAACGTGGAGTGCACCCCGCCTTCGCTGGACATCGCCTACCAGTTCGACGCCAAGCTGACGGCTGCCGCACAGCTCGAAGCCCAGGCGAATTTCGAGGCGTTCCTGGTCAGCTTCAAGGGAAGCTTCAGCGCCATCGCCGCGCAAATCGGTCAGGCTGACGTCGTGCTAGCCGCTGGTGCCGAAGTCGGTGCCAAGGCCGGAGCAACGCTGACGGACGCAGTCGGCAAGATCGACGCGACGGCGTCGCTCAAGGTCGGCGTGGGTGTCGGCTGCGCGCTCGAGCAGCTGCCGCTCGTCGTCGGCGCGATGGAAGGCTCGACCAGCAAGCTCACCGCCAGCGTCGCCGCTGCCGGCGAGTTGACGGCCGCTTTCAAGTGAACCGCGGGCGCTAGCCCAGGCTAGCCCGCACGCGGCGCGCTTCCGAAAGGGAGCGCGCCGTTACTCTTTTTGTGGCCGCCACTCCGCAACGAGGGTCCCGCACCTAAAGCCTGCGCGCAGCTGGCCGTTCTCCCGTCTGCCATGGCCGCCGCACAAACCCCTGAGCCAGTTTCCGTCTTGGACGGAAAGTACGCGCTGTTGAGGGAGATCGGCTCGGGCGGGACCGGTACGGTCTACGAGGCCGAGCACTTGATCGTCGGCAAGAAGGTCGCGATCAAGCTGATGAACGCGGGCGCTTTCGCTGAGCACGATAGCCGCGCGCGCTTCGTGACCGAGGCGAGGGCGGCCGCCCGCATTGCCCACGCGAACGTCGTGGACATCTACGATCTGGGCGTGACGCCGAAGGGCGTCCCTTTCCTGGTGATGGAGCTTTTGCGCGGGGAGACCCTGGAAGGCATCATCGA
This sequence comes from Myxococcales bacterium, assembly GCA_031408355.1. Lineage (GTDB taxonomy): Bacteria > Myxococcota_A > Polyangia > Polyangiales > Polyangiaceae > PMG-095. Next base: position 7,344 of record JANNWK010001028.1, on the reverse strand, counting down.
TACGCGCGGGCCTCTTGCCCCCGTCTACGCCTGCGAGCTCTTTCTCCAGGTCTTGGCGGGCCTGTCCGCGGCCCACGCTCAGGGCATCGTGCACTGCGATCTCAAGCCAGGCAACGTGCTCGTCACCCATCCCCGACCCGACAGGCCGCTGGTGAAGGTGCTCGATTTCGGCATAGCGCGCAGCATTGAGGCGATCATCAGCCCGGAAGAGGCCGCGCGCGTCATCGGCACGCCCATGTACATGGCGCCTGAGCAGGTAACGGGCCAGGCGGTCGACTTCCGCACCGACGTCTATCAGGCCTGCGCCATGCTGTTTGCGATGCTCGCCGGCACCGACCCGTTCGATGCCCACACCACGCGCGATGTGATGAAGCAGGTGGCCAAGGGGCGCTGCAAGAACCTGAAAGAACTGGTGCCTGAGCTGCCGGACGAGCTTTGTCGCGTGGTGGCCGACGGCATGGCCGTGAAGCCCAAGAATCGCATTCAGAGTGCGGAGGAGCTGGCGGAACGGCTGCGTCCCTTCGTCAGCGCGGCGCATTTCGTGTCGCTCGTGCCGCAGAACCGCGCGACCTCCAGCCAGCCGATCCCGCTCATTGTCGGGCCCACCGTGGAAGCCACGAAGGCGTCCGCCTTGCCGGGCGCGGCGCTCGGCTCCGTGATCCCGGTCCATATGCCGCACGTGGCACGTATGAGCGATTCCCTGCTCGTCTCGCCGCGCATCCCGCGCGCCGGAAGCACCCCAAAATTGCGCATGGGTCAGGACTTTCTGCCCATGCCCGGTGACCCCGGCTACCAGCAGCTCCTCGACTCCCGGCACTCTCAGACGCAGGTGCCCCGGCATCGCCCGGGCTTCGGCCGAGACGCTATGCCCGCTCTAGTGGCAACCGGCATCGGCTTCGGCTTGGGCGTGATCCTGGCCTGGTCGGCGGGCTTGCTGTAGGCCGGACGGGGTCGTCGCTTCGCGAGGCGTTGCGCAGGCGAGCGACGGGGAGTATGAGGGCCGCGCCATGAGCCAGCCGCCCGTCGCCGTACCTGAGCGTGAGATTGGGCCCGATGACCCCGTCCCGGGGGTCAAGAACGTCATTTTGATCATGAGCGGCAAGGGCGGCGTCGGCAAGAGCACGGTCGCCAGCAACCTGGCGGTGTCGCTCAAGCAGCTCGGACTTCGGGTCGGCCTGCTCGACGCCGACATCTACGGTCCAAGCATCCCGACCATGTTCGGCGTGAGCGGACAGCCGCTCAGCGATGGCAAGAAGATCCAGCCGCCAGAGCGCTTCGGCGTCAAGCTGATGAGCATCGGCTTCCTGCTCGAAGACGCCAAGAGCGCTGTGGTCTGGCGCGGCCCGATGCTGCACGGCGCGCTCCTGCAGTTCCTTAAAGACGTCGAGTGGGGAGAGCTCGACTTCTTGTTGCTCGATTTGCCGCCAGGCACCGGTGACGTTGCGCTCACGCTCTCGCAGCGAGTTCGCTCAAACGGTGCCGTTATCGTGACGACTCCGCAAGAAGTAGCGCTGCAGGACGTCTACAAGTCCGTCTCGATGAATAAGAAGGTCGGGATCCCGATCCTCGGCGTGGTCGAGAACGAAAGTTATTTCGTGTGCAGCAACTGTAGCGAACGCCACGAGCTATTCGGTTCCGGCGGCGGCCAGAAGATCGCCGATTTCGCCCAGGCTCCCCTGCTCGCGCAGATCCCGCTCTTCCCAGAAGTCCGCAAGTGGGGCGACGCCGGAGTACCGGTCGTGGAGGCGGCGCCCGGGTCGCCGCCGGCAGAGGCGTTCATCGCGCTGGCGCGGGCACTCCTTGACGCCCTCCGGGGCTCAAGTTCCGCCGGAGTCCTGAACATCGACCGCAGCGGCGGCCAAAATCGCCACCTGCCCATCACTCGCTAGCCCGCGTTTCCCCGACCTTCCCCTCGCCAAGCCAAGATCGCCGACGGTTCGGCCGATTGGCACAAGCCCCAAGCCACGATATACGCCGCGAACGCCATGACCGCCCCCCACACCGACACCGTTACTGAGCAAGTCGAGAGCCACGCCGGGCCCGAGACCGATGGGGCCGGTGCTGCGCAAGCTTCGGCCGTCGTGGAGTCCCCTGCGGCGCTCGAAGCTGGGCCTAGCGCAAGCCCGCCTGCGTCTCCGGAGGCTGTCGCGACGATCGACGACGCCGCTGGTGACGGCGACGGCAGCGATGACGGCGACGAGACCGAGACCGAGACCGCTGAGGGCGGCGCCGACGCAGCTCCCAGCGCTGGAGCGGACGGAACGCTCAAGAAGAAGCGGCGCCGCCGCAAGAAGAAGAAGCCGATGGAAGCCGCTGTGGCCGGTAAGGAAGGGGAACGGCCGCGCCGCCCCACTCATCGAGCCAGCGATCGCACCCCGTTCCACGTGGGTGAGGAAGTGTTCGGCAAGGTCACGGCCGTACTGGACACCGCCGTCATGATCGATCTCGCCGGCAAAGCGCTGGCCATCTTCGACCGCTCCGAGATGGAAGCGGACGACCTTGTGCCTACAATTGGTGACCGTTTCGTAGCCCGCGTTCACAACGACGGGATTCGCGGTGGCCTGGTGGTGCTTAGCCGAAAGCCGCTGCGCGAAGAGGACATCAAGCCGAAGGTGGAGCAGGCCCACAAAGAAGGCACGCTCGTCTCAGGTTTAATCACCGGCGTGATCAAGGGCGGCGTCGAGATCGATCTCTACGGGCTCCGCGCGTTCGCCCCTGCGTCCGGCATGGATCTCCACCCCCAGAACGCCAATTTCGCGTCGCTAGTCGGCCAGCGAATGGAGTTCAAGGTCGTCCAGTACGAGAAGGCTGGGCGCGACGTGGTCGTCACGCGCCGACCGATGCTGGAGGCGGAGGCGCATGAGCGCCGCAAGCACGCCCTCACTTTGCTGGAAGAAGGCCGAGTGATGCAGGGTGTGGTGCGCACGGTCGTCGAGTGGGGCGCGTTCGTTGCTCTGCCTGAGGCCGAGAACCTCGAGGGCTTGGTGCACGTTACCGAGGCCAGCCACGACCCGCGCACGCCGCTCACGGAGCTGGTGAAGCCCGGCGAGAAGCTCGAAGTCAAAATCATCAAGATCGATGAGAAGGGCAAGATTTGGCTGAGCAGGAAGGCGCTCTTGGCCGACCCCTGGGGCGAAGCCAGGCAGAAGTTCGCTCGAGGCAGCCGTCACCACGGCAAGGTCACGCGCCTCGAAAAATTTGGCGCCTTCGTGGAGATTGAGCCTGGCGTTGAGGGCCTACTTCACATTTCGGACCTCACCTTTGATCGCATCGAGCATCCCAACGCCCTGCTTCAGGAGGGCCAAGAGCTAGACGTCTTGATCGCAAGCTTCGACTTGCGAACGAAGAAAGTCACGCTGCACCCGGCGCCTTCCGCGGAGCGCGCGGAGGAACCGCAACAGCGCATCGAACGCGGCGCGCTGATCAAGGTCGAGGTCGTCAAGGTCGACGGCCCGGGACTCATCGTACGCGTGCACGGCGTGACCGGCAGGCAAGCACGGGGCTTCATCCCTGCTGGGCAAACAGGGACCGAACGCGGCTCGGACCTGCGCAAGGCCTTCAAGCTCGGCAAGGTTCTGGATACCAAGGTGCTCGACGTGGATCCGCGCACCGGTGAGCCCAAGCTCAGCATTCGCGGCTACGCCGAGGAAGAGGAGCGGCGCGCTCACAAGGAGTACCGCCAGAAGCTCAAAGCCGAAGGCGGCTTCGGGACGCTGGGCGATCTGCTCAAGCGACGCCTGTCGAGCGCCGGCCAGGACGAATAGGCCGTCTTGCTGGGCGGGAAACCTTCGGCAGCAGCGGATCTGGCCGGACTTTTCGTAGCTGGTTGTCGGTGACGCGGCTTGATTCGCCGATCAGGCCATGAAACGCCTGCGCCAAGGCGATGACTGAAAAGCGAGTTCCCAGCGAGCGGCCGCCGATCCCCTCCGTGCGACCGCCGACCGACGATATCGACTCGGAATGGGACGACGCCGAGCAGCCGGCTCCGGCTGTGGTAACGGCCCAACGGGCCAGCGTCAATCCGCTGCGAAAGCAGACCCTGCTGGGTATCGCCCCGGTCATTCCGCCGCGGGCGAGCGTGCCCGCGCCCGAGCCCGTGGCAGCGCCGCAGGTGGCGGCAGTGCCGGAGCCAGCTGCAGCGCCGAGCGTGACCACGGCGCCCGTGCCGGCGACTTCGGTCAACCCGCTTCGCAAGCAAACTTTGATGGGCTTCGCGCCGCCTGTCACCGGGACGCCGGTTACCAGCGACATCCCGAAAGCGCCACGCGTCCCGACAGCGACGACCGCGCCCAAACAGCAACCCGTAGCGCTCAGCGCGGCGCTGAGCGACACGGACGAGCAGGACCTCGCGGCCTTGCGCTCCCGCCGTGGACGACTGGCCCCGTGGCTCTTGGCGGCCGCCGCCGCCCTCGCCCTTGGCTATCTGGCGCTCGACCGCGACGACGGCAACGGCTCTGCCGCGACCGAGGCTCGGGCTGCGGCGCCTGCCACGGCCGCGCCGCAGCTCGCAGAACGAACGGCAGTCGCCGTCCCGGACGAAGAACCTGCGCCGGTCGTTCCAGACCCAATCGTCCCGAATGGCGTCGCCAGCGCCAAGCCTGCGGCATCCACCGACTCCGCCGAGGTCAGGCGAGTCAGTCTCGTGACCGACCCACCCGGCGCACGTCTATTCTGGAAGGGCAAAGAGGTCGGCACCACGCCGTTCGTGGTGGAACTCCCGGCGGGTCAGCGGCGCTCCTATGAGCTGGGACTGCCGGGCCACGTCACGCGGAAATTGGTGATCGACGGCTCCAAGACTCAGCTTAGTATTGGCATGCGACCCGACTCAGCGGCTCCCTAGCGCAGAAGGCTATGTAACTATTACCCAATTGGTGCTCGACCAAAGCGTCGCCCCCGCCCAAGCGAGGGACCTCCTCGGCTGTCCAAGCCAGGAGCAATGCACTATCGTGCGCCTTCGACCGGAGAATTTGCGTGGTTAGTTCCGCGCGCCAGCACTTGTCTGAGGGTACCGATCGAGAGCTCGTCAATGCCGCTCGCGAAGGCGACGCGGAGGCGTTCGGGCAACTTGTGCGCCGTCACCAACGGCGCGTCTACAGGCTCGCGCTTCACCTGCTCAAGAACGTCGCGGAGGCCGAGGACGTGACGCAGGAAACGTTCGTGCGCGCGCACGCGGCCCTGGCCCGCTTTGATGGCAGGAGCGAACCGTTTACGTGGATCTACCGGATCTGCGTCAACCTTTCGTTGAACGCGCTGCGCTCACGCAAGACCCGTCGCGCCACGTCTGCAGACGATCCGGAGGTCGAGAGCCTGCTCATCGACCGCCATTCGGCGGGAGCCAACCCGGCCCGCAGCAGCGCCGACCGAGAGCTTGGCCGTGCGCTCCTCGAAAGCATCGGCCTGCTGAGCGACACCCTCCGCACCACGTTGGTGCTCGTGTGCGTCGATGGCCTCAGCCACGCCGAAGCCGGGGAGGTACTCGGATGCCCGGAAGGCACGGTCGCCTGGCGGATCCACGAAGCGCGCAAGAAGCTGCGCAGCATGTTGGCTGAGCGCGGGTTCCAAGACGATGACGTCGAGGGCAAAGAATGAGCGAACCCGCCCCCAAGTTACCGGCTGGCGTCGACGCCTTGCTGCGAGAGTTCCCGTTGCTTGAGCCCGATTTCGAGGCCCAAGCCGAGGCCATCAGCGCGCGACTCGAAGCCGGCTCCGTGAGCCAGCATCCGGACGACGTACTGGGCGCGCCCCCGTTGGCGGCCGAGCCCGGTGAGCCCGCGCCATCGCTCCGCTCGGCTGCGGCGCCGAAACCCCAGTTCGCCGAGATGGCGCGCAGGAGCCTGCAGAGGTCGGACACAGACGCGAGCGGGCTGGCCAAGGAACTACTGGCTGCAAGCGCCCAGAGCCGCCGGCCCGACGCCGACATGGTAGAGCGTGTTCGCGCCGCGAGTCGCGCGCCAGCGCCGCCACGTGCGACACCGCTGCCCGGCTCCGAACAACGACCGGACGACGCGCCGCGAGCGAGCGGCGTCGTCGTCCGGGAACAATCGGCGGGCAACCGCGGTCGTCGGGCGGCGTGGCTGGGCGTAGCTTCTGGCTCGCTCGCCCTGGCGGCGTGCATCGCGCTGCTGGTGAAATCCGGGCCCGACGCTGCGCCCACGACGGCCGCCCTGGTGGCAGCGGAAAAGGCGGCGAGCCCGACGCCCAGCCCCACGGACGGACGAGCAGCACGCTCCACCCAAGGCGTCGAAGGCCTGGACGGAGTGCAGAGCCCGGAAGCGCTCGGCGTCCCGCCTGCGGCCGACAAGGGTGTAGCGGTCGCCAGGAAATCCGGATCGGGCGCCGGCAACCTGGCGGTCGGTGCGTCGGAGGCGGCGGCGCCCGCCAGCGCAGCGACCAAGCCGGAAGCCATCGTGCTCGAAGACGATACCGAGTCCGCCAAGCAGGCCGCTGAGCCCAAGGCGAAGCCGCCAGCGGCGACAGAGGAGCCGCCGCTCAGGCCAGCTCAAGGCGACAACGCTGGCGTGACGGTGACGCCGTCCGCCGGCGCCGTCAGCGCCGCGCTCGGCTCCGTGCGGGGTGTCGCCCAGGCGTGCCTGGCTGGCCAAAACGGCAGCGTCAACGCGGTCGTCACGTTCGCTTCCGATGGCAGCGTGACCCGCGTGAGCGCCAGCGGCCCCGCGGGGCCCTGCATCCAGGCCGCGCTTTCCAAGGCGCGATTGCCGCCGTTCGCGCGAGAGTCATTCAACGCGAACACAACGATTCGGCCGCCTTGAGGCTTTCGGCGCCCGACGCCGTTGACAACCCCCACCCCATCGCCCATAGTCCCCGCCCCTCGGCCGAACCATGGGCCGAGCGCCATTTTCCGAAGGTAGTCTCGATGGTTTCTTCTACTAGGCAAACAGAACGCCGCCGCAACATCCGCGCCCGAGCTTTTGGCAGGGGCAAGAAGTTGCAGCAGACCCCCAAGTTCCCGGTTCATCTCGAGGGATACGACGCGAAACAAGCCGACGCGAAGCAAGCCGACGCGAAGAAAGCCGCAAGCTGAGCTATGGCCAATCATCCCTCTGCAGAGAAACGCAATCGTCAGCGAGTGGTGCGCACCGAGCGCAACCGGGCCGCTAAGAGCGCCCTACGCGGCGCCGTGAAGAAGGCCCGCGCCGCCATCGCTAGCGGCGATGCCGCTACGGCCAAGGCGCCCGCCCTCAGCGCCGAGAAGGCCCTAGCGCGCGCAGCCAGCAAGGGTGTGATTCATCCTCGCACGGCCGCTCGCACGACGGCCCGCATCGCGACCGCGCTGGCAAAAGCCTCCAAGGCCTAGCAGGCGTCTCCCCGACCACGCCCGGGTCG
>JANNWK010001027.1:0-1893 GCA_031408355.1 Myxococcales bacterium | reverse complement strand
CTCTTGCTGCTCGACGAACAAGACCGTTCCCTGTGGGACCGCGCAGGCATCTCGCGGGGCATGAACTGCCTGTGGCGCTCGGGGCACGGCGAAGAATTCTCGCGCTACCACGCCGAAGCCGCGATCCTTGCCGAGCACTGCATGGCCCCGAGCTTCGAAGCCACACGCTGGGGTGAGATCGTCTCGCTCTACGAAATCCTCGAGCAGCAGCAGCCCTCGCCCTTTCACACGCTCAACCGCGCCATCGCGCTGGCGGAGTGGCAGGGGCCAGAGGCGGGCCTTAACTTGCTTCACTCGGCGAGCCCGCCGGCGTGGCTCGCTGGCTACTACTTGTGGATCGGCGCCCAAGGCGAGCTGTGTCGACGCCTCGGACGCTTCGACGAGGCCGCGCCGCTGCTCGCGAAAGCCCAGGAGCTTGCCCCAACGCGGGCCGAGCGGCGGATCTTCGCCAGGAAGGCGCAGCGTTGCGCGGAGCGCGACGGGGCGCGCTGAGCCGAGGGCCCACGGTGCTTCGCCCTCAATCGACAGTTGCGATCTGGTATCGCGGGTGATACCATGTCCGCTTGCATGTCCCCAAGGTCGTGCTCGACACCAACGTCATCATTGCAGCGCTACGGTCCCGCCGCGGCGCCTCGTTCGCACTCTTGGAGCTGGTCGGAAGCGGCGGCTTCGATCTCGTACTCTCGGTGCCGCTCGTCCTGGAGTACGAGGACGCCGCGCTTCGGGGCCGACTCGCGCTCTCAGCCAAGGACATCACCGCCGTCATCGACTACCTCTGTGCCGTCTCCCGTCACCAACCCATCTACTTTCTCTGGCGCCCCTTCGTACCCGACCCGAAGGACGACATGGTTGCCGAGGTCGCGTTTGCGGCGTCTGCCGACTTTCTCGTGACGCACAATCTTCGCGACTTTCGGCGAATGTCCGAGCTCGGCGTCGCTGCTATTGCCCCGGCCGCCTTTCTCCGAAAGCTCCGACACTCATGAGCACCCTCAGCCTTCGCCTTCCCGAGTCCTTGCACAAGCGCCTGGCAGACCTCGCTGACCGCGAGGGGATCTCGATTAACCAACTCATCGCGACTGCTGTGGCTGAGAAGATGGCTGCATTGGACACCGAGCAGGTTCTGGAGGCGCGCGCGACGCGCGGCTCCAGGCCCCGATTTTTGGCTGCCCTCGCCAAGGTTCCCGACGTTGCCCCGGTCCCGGGCGACGAGCTTCCCACTGAGCGACCCAAACCTCGGAAGACGCCCGCAAAGAGGACAGCACGCAAGGTAGGCTAGCTGGGCGCTCAAGCCTTGCAGCAGCTGGTGCGGCCGCAGCTGAACGGCGGTACGTTGACGACACGGCGACGTGGCCCTCACATCGGGGCGCGCTGAGCCGACGCCCCGACCACAGGACCAGCAGCGTGGCTGCACGCACCGGCAGCGCTAGGCGGCCCGGCCTTTGCGTCGCTGTTTGATTTGCGCCAACCCGATCCGAAGTCCAAATGGTTTCAGGAGACGCTCGAGCGTTTCTTGCGTCGGGTTGTGCTTCGGGTTGATCGCACGCAACACGTTGGGGCTAGGCATTCCCACTGCCTCCGAGAACTCCTTCACACCGGTTGCGCGGATCACTTTTGCGAGCGCCAATTTCAGTGGCACGCCGTCCTCGACCGCTGCCGTCAGGAATTGACGCGCGAATTCAGGGTCCTGAAGGTCTTCGGCTAGACCCTCATTCCAATCTCTACTTCGCCTTGTCATTCTTTGTTCTCCTTCAGGTACCGCGACCAGAACTCCTGCGCGCGTTTGATGTCTTTCTTGTGCGACCCCTTGTCGCCACCCAACAGGAGCAAGACCAGCTCGCGCCCCTTCCGTCCAAAGTACACCCGGTACCCTGGACCAAAGTCCAGCCGCGCTTC
>JANNWK010001026.1:0-5567 GCA_031408355.1 Myxococcales bacterium | reverse complement strand
CGCTGGCTGCACGTGCCGCCCAACTGTGCCAGAAACTGTCCCCAAACTCGTTCCGTATCGATCCGCGAAATACTCGGATCCAGCTTCTTTTCTGCGGTGCCGAAGGTCGGGGTTGAACCGACACGTCTGTTTAGGACAACGGATTTTGAGTCCGCCGCGTCTGCCAATTCCGCCACTTCGGCTTGTCGTGCGGATCTCGATAGTTGCGTTCCTTGTTTCGGTCAAGGACTGAAGCCGTCCCGTTGGCATTTTGCCAGCCCGGGACGGGTCTGCCGAGGGGCGCTAGCTGATTGACGCCGATAGGCGTCGGCCGCCGCCTTCGGGAGGGGCGCTATTCCTCGCACGCTGGCCCGCCGTCCTGCTCGTCCTGGGCAGCCCGCGGTCTTGGGCATCTTCTGCACATCACCGACGCGAGTCGCCTCCGAACTGACGAAATAATTTCACAACCCATGGCTGCAGCGCCCGAACAGTCATGGGTCATGAGTCCTGCGCGTCGCTCGAAGGAGCCCAAGAACCCGCACGACGCGCTGTTCAGAAAGACGTTCTCAAACGTCGAGCACGCGAGAGCTGCGCTGAGCGCGGCGCTGCCGCACCAACTGCTGTCGCGGAGCGAGTGGGCAACCCTGAAGTTGGTAGCCGGCAGCTATGTCGACGCCGAGCTGGCAAGCTCGCAGTCAGATCTGCTTTTTTCTGTCGAAACGTCCGACAAACCCGGGCTGATGTACCTGCTGTTCGAGCATCAGAGCAGTGTGGACGAGCTGATGCCGTTTCGCGCGCTGAAATACGCAGTCCGCATCTTGGACCAGCACCTGGTGGCGACTGGGCCAGGCAAACCAGCGCTGCCGCTGCCGCTCGTGGTGACGGTACTGCTGCACCATAGTGATACGGGCTGGACGGCGGGAACGGGCCTTACGGATCTGTTCGACTCCGTCCGGGCCAGGCAGTCTGCGGTTGCGCCGTTCGTGCCGCAGCTAAAGCTCGTGCTGGACGATATCAGTGGGCTGACCGATGAGGAGCTCTCGGCACGAGGGCTGGGGCTAGTTCCCACGCTGACCCTCTGGGCGCTGCGGGATGCGCGGTCTCCCGCCAGGTTTACGGCATCACTCTTGCGCTGGGGCGGAGCGATGCAGGCCCTGGCGGTCGCTGAAGGCGGCCAGGAGGCGCTCTTTACGATTTTCCGCTACCTTTCGCTAGTCGTTGAAGACCTAATGCCGCAAGTCCTTCACGCCGCCCTTCTCGCGGCGGCCCCCGAAACGGAGCCAGTACTCATGACCCTCGCAGAACAATGGAAAGCCGAAGGCGAAGCCAAGGGCAAAGCTGAAGGCAAAGCTGAAGGCAAAGCTGAAGGCGAAGCCAAGGGAAAGGCCGAGGGCAAAATCGAAGGCGCGCGGCGCGTGCTGCTTCGGCAGCTTGAGTTGAAGTACGGTGCGGTGCCGCACGCGGAGCGGAGGCAAGTTGATGAGGCGGATGAAGACCAGCTCCTGCTCTGGAGCGAGCGCATCCTCACCGCCGAGTCGCTCTCCGCGTTGTTGAGTCGTTGAGCGTTACCTAGCGCGCATTGACGCCACGCAGACTCGACCCGGGATGCCCTGTGTAGACAAGCGCTCAGGCTGCGTGTAGCCGCTGGCGGGCACGTCAGAGCGCGTGTGTACGGATCCAGGGGACGACCGCCGAGACTCCGAGGTCGTCCTTCGTTTCACGAGCCAGGGGCGGCATCAGGCCCGGCGAGATGCTTTCCATGCGCTTGATGATCGAGCTGTCTTCCGGGGAAGCCAGGCCCGGGCGCGCTACAGTCCGTTGACGATGAAGCTGCGCTCGTTACGTTCGAAAAAACCAACGATCTGGCGGGCGGCGGCCAGGCCAGAGTTGACGTTGGCTTCTTCGGTCTGCGCGCCCATCTTGGCGGGGGTCAGGTAGACGCGCTTGTCGAACTTTTCCTTGAGGACGGCGGCCGTGGCGTCGCTCGGCGGAATGTCGCTGACGTAGCGGAGGTCTTGGCGCTCTGCCAGCGCCTCGAGCAGCTCGGCCTCGTTGATGACTTCCTTGCGCGCCGTGTTGATGAGCGTGCCGCCCTTCGGCATCAGACTGAGCAGCTTCTTGCCGATCGAGCCCTTGGTTTCGGGGGTGGCGGGGATGTGCAGCGAGACGTACTGCGCCTTGGTGTAGAGTTCTTCGACCGAGGCCACGCCGACCACGCCTGCTGCGGCGTAGGCTTCCGGCTTTACGTAAGGGTCGAAGGCGTACACGGTCATCCCAAAGCCCTTGCCGATACTGGCGACAGCGCGGCCGACAGCGCCGAACGCGTGCAGGCCTAGGGTTTTGCCGCGCAGCTCGCTGCCGGTCTTGCCGTCGAACTTACCGCGGGCCAGGTAGACGAGCATGCCGAAGACGAGCTCGGCGACGGCGTTGGCGTTCTGGCCGGGCGTGTTCATGACGGCGACGTTCTTGGCCTTGGCGGTGGCTGTGTCGATGTTGTCGTAGCCGGCGCCCGCGCGCACAGCTAGCCTCAGGTTCTTGGCGGCGTCGAGCACCTCGGCGTCGATGATGTCGCTGCGGAAGATGACGGCGTCCGCGCTGGCGATGGCCTCGACGAGCGGCGCCTTGCCCTTGTAGCTCTCGAGTACGCTGGCGGTGTAGCCGGCCTCTTTGATGATGGCGACAACCTGGTCGCGAGCGGCGGCTGAAAAAGGCTTTTCGGTGGCGAGCAATACGAGTTTGGACACAGGACCTCAGGGGGGGTTAACACGGCACGGGGCCGGCGAAAAAAGCCCCGCACCTCTAATCTTTCGCCGGGCTCGGGGCAAGTGGCGCGGAAATTTCGCCGTTCCGCAGGAGCGCGACGACGCAGTCGAGCTCGTACAGGGCTTGCTTGCTGTCGCCCGCGGAAAGGTAGGGGGCGCGCGCGAAGCGGACCAGTGAGAGTCCCAGTGGCAGAAGCTCGCGTTCCAGTAGCCGGCGCGCGCCGCTTTTCCAGTTGCTGTCATCGCCGTCGCCGCACTCGAGGCGCTCGAGCGGTTCAGGCGTGGTGGGGCCGGCGAAGTAGAACGGGCGGTAGGGGAGGGTCAAGGCGACGACGAGCAGCCCGCCGGGCTTGAGGGCACGCTGGCAGTTTCGGAGCAGCGCTCGGGGGCTCGCGCAGCGATCCAGGACATTGAGGAGGGAGACGGCATCGTAAGCAGGACCGTCCGGCGCGCTCAGGCCGAGATCGAGCTCGTGGCAACGGAAGCCGCGGCGCCGAAGGCGCTTGACCATGCCGCGCGAGACTTCGGTGGTCTCGACTTCATCGAAGCACGTGGCCAGCGGTGCCGTCACGTCGCCTGCGCCCGCGCCCACATCGAGCAAGCGGCCGCCGGGGCGACCGCCGAACAGGCGAAGCCAGGCACCGGCTGGGAGGAGCTGCATCCGGTACATGCCGATCAGCGCGTTCGCGTCGAAGTCGGAGAGGTACAAGCGAGCGAAGCGTTGGGCGAGCGTGCGCAGCGTCCCGTGGCGCTCTTGGGTGAGGGCCGCTACCGCGGTCAGCCACTCCGCGTCGATGGGTAGCTGCAGAAAGTGCTCAGCGTAGTGACCCAGCTCCGCGAGCTGGGCTGAGGTGATGAGCCGCGCGATGCCTGCTGTCATCTATGCCTCGCGTGGGCCGAGCGGCTTGGCGCCCTGCGCAAGCTCTGACAGCGGACCTCGAATGGCCAGGGTGAGCCCATCGGTCTGAAGATTCACAAAGAGCGTGTCTCCGCTGGGCGATAGGCACACGCCCGCGAACTCGCCAGCGCTCGCGGCGTTGTGCGCCAGATCGTAGATCCGCCCGTCGGGGGTGATGCCGCGGAGGAACTGCGCGCCGGGTCCGTCTTCGGCCAGCAGGACATCGCCCCATGGGGTAACGCAGAGGTTGTCGGGCATGTCGAGCACGCTCGCATTGGGCGACTCGGCGAACAGCTCGAGCGTGTCAGGCGTGCTGCCAGCGCCTGGCACGAGCTTCAAGATCTGTCCGCAGCCCGCCTGGCCACCGGCGGTCGCGCACAGGTACACGGCCCCCTGGCTAAACATGATGCCCTCGCCGCGCGCTACCTGGGCCGCGCCGGCCTGGGCGGCCTGGGCGCGGACGCTGTCGTCTTTCGGGGTCGGCTCCGCGATGTCCACCCAATCGACGGCGAGCTTCTGCCCGGGTCGTAGATCGCGAGAGGTGTTCAGGCGGGGGGCGCCCGGCACGCGCAGGGCCTGCAGCTTGCCGGAGGTCAGCGGTTCCGAGCGCGTCCGGGGGCGGTAGCGGTAAAGGCAGCTGTCGAAGCGGTCCTCGCTCAGGTAAGCGGTGAGGTCACGAGGGTCCAGGCAGACCGCCTCATGATTGAAGCGCCCGTAGCCGCTGATTCTTTCGGGCGAAGCGTTCCTCGCCGCTTCTGTGCGACAGAGAAAGACGTAGCCGTGCTCAGGCTCCACGCTTTCCTCGCAACTCAGCCAACCCCAGGGGCTCGCCCCACCGGCGCAGTTGCGGAGCGTGCCGGTGAGCACGCGGTTGCTCGAGATGCGCTTGAGCGAGGTCTCCTCCAGCACCAGGCGCGTCACGCCGCCTCTCGCCCCGAGATCGTAGCTGAGGGGTGGCGGCGAGTCGTAGCCCGAGCCGGAGTCCCAGCGGCCCAGCTCATGGTTGCGCATCAAGATCAAGCTGCCTGGCGGGCCCCTGAAACAAGCCATGCCGTCAGGCCGCCCCGGCACGCGCAGCCCGTCGGACATCGGGTCGAGGCTTCGCTCCAGGATGCGGTAGGAGAAGCCGCCGGGCAGATCGAGGATGCGCGCCGGATCTGGGACGAGCGGCCCGACGACCGCCCCTGCGGCCCGGCGAGCCCGGTAAAACAGAAACGCCAGCGGTGAGGCCACCAGCGCAGCTACGCCGGCGGCCTTGAGCAGGGTCCTGCGTGGAACGACCATCCTGGCTGGCACTTTCCCAAACGAAGGGCACTTCGTCAAAGCGCGCCACAGCTCGCTGGTTTCAGCCATTGACAGGCGCCGGCAAACTCCCGACATTTCGCCCCCCTAACCGGCACTACGCCAAGGAGACCTGCATGGCATTCGAACTTCCGCCGCTGCCGTTCGCTAAGAACGCGCTTGAGCCCGTGATGAAACAAGAGACCTTCGAGTATCACTACGACAAGCATCACAAGGCCTACGTGACCAAGCTGAACCAGCTACTGGAAGGCAAGCCCGAGGCTTCGAAGAGCCTGGTCGAAGTGATCAAGTCGAGCACGGGCGCGGTGTTCAACAACGCGGCTCAGGTTTGGAACCACACCTTCTTCTGGGACAGCCTCAAGGCCGGTGGCGGCGGCGCTCCCCCTCCCGGCGACGTGGCGGATCTGATCAACGGCCTCGGCGGCTGGGACAAGTTCCGCACGGACTTCATCGCGGCCGGGATGGGCCGATTCGGCTCGGGCTGGGCCTGGCTGGTGCTCGAAAACGGCAAGGCGAAGATCATGGATACGCCAAACGCCGAGACCCCGCTGACGACGGGCGCCATTCCGCTGCTCACCTGTGATGTTTGGGAGCACGCCTACTACATTGATTACCGCAACATGCGG
>JANNWK010001025.1:0-1650 GCA_031408355.1 Myxococcales bacterium | reverse complement strand
GCGTGTTTTTGTCTGCGCAGGCTCGAGCGCGGATGCGGTGCTGGTCGCGCTGAGCAGCACCGCCAGCGAACCGGAAATCCCACATCGGCCTCGTATACCGTGCCCATGATAGGCGTGGTCGGAAGCACGGAGAGCATCGCCCCAAGCTCAAGCTCGAAGAGCTCGGGAGCGGCGGGACGGTTCCTCAGTCACCAAGTTTTGCGACGTTTCGCTTCAGCGAGCGCACGCGGTGCAAATCGAACCGTCACCGGTGTGCGCGCAGCTCAGCCAGCGCTTGTTCGAGGGGGATGGTCTCGCCCGCTTTCATTTGCTCGATGCTCTCGCGCAGCGAGGCGTGCAGCTCGGCGCGTTCTTCGTCGTCTAGGTCGTCCCAACCGTCGGCAATCTCGAGCGGCACAAGGCTGCCTTCGGGCATGTCCGTCGGCTCATCCAGAATGAGGCGGCCGTTCTTGACTTGGGCGACGTGCATTGTTGGATGGTATCGCTTCTCGGACAGGTCCGCACGCGGTCGGGGTGGCTTCGCACCAAGGCCCGCGTGGGGGGGCCACGCGGGCTGCACCGCCCGGCGAGCCGATGGGTGGGAGCCGCCAGGCGCCGTACCCGAGCCGGCGGCCAACGGCGCGTTGAGCGGCGGCGGCCCGTCCCCAGCTCCGCCCCAAGCCATTTGCCGCCCCGAGCCAGTGCCGCCTCGTCGAGCCCTGGCGGGCCGTTCCGGAGCCGCGACTGGCCGTCGTCGTCTCCGATGCCCCGTTGTAGGTGCTCGGTGGCCGCCGCTTGTACCTTGCCCAGGGTTCGTTCTGGGACGGGTCTCCGGCGTCGCAATCGTTGCTTGCCGCGTCCACGGGCTCATCGCGGTTCGTAGAGACAGCTGACTTGGAGCGAGGTCAACACCTCGCGGAGTCTAGCTGCCTTCTCGCAGGCAGCTAAAGAGAAAGAGGCGACAATTTCGGGCCGCGGCGGCGGCGTGCGCCCCACACGCGCAGCACCGTGATGAGGTCGTTCTCGACGTCGGCGACGAAATACACGTGCTGCAGCGTGCGCCGGAGCTGCCAGCGGCGGATGACCACCCCGCGGCGTTCGGTGTAGGGCTTCATGATCAGCGGCTTGCGCTGTATTGCCTGGCAAACGCTCGCGAGCTCTTCCGCAAACAGGCGCGGCGCATCCAGCCGGTTCTCGCGCCACCAAGCGTCGATGGCTTCGACGTCCTGGTCCGCCTCCTCGGCAAAGATGAGCTTCACGGCCGCGATAGTAGCCGACGAATCACTTCGTTGCCGTCTACCGTGCGCCCGGCTTGCACGGACTCGATGGCCGCGTCGAGCGCTCGGTGTAAGCGTTCACGCTCTTCGTCGTCGAAGTCGTCGCCCGTGTCCACCACGTGCAAGCTGCCGACCTCCAGCTCCGTGTCCTCCGGCAGCTCGAGCGGTTCGTCGAGCACGACACGGCCGTTCTTCACATGGGCTTTGAGCGGCTGCATTTTGGCCAATTTAGCACCTCTGGCGTTTGACAGCAGTGGCCGCGAGCACCTCTGGCATTTGACAGCGGTTTCGCTCGCACGGCGGCGGGGTGGCTTCGCACCGAGGCCCGCGCGGGGGGGGGCACGCGGTCTGCCCCGCCCAGCGAGAGGGTGGGTGGGAGCCGCCAGGCGCCGTG
>JANNWK010001024.1:0-4049 GCA_031408355.1 Myxococcales bacterium | reverse complement strand
CGAGCGCCGGGCCGACGCCAAGTTCCTGCTCGGCTTCAACGAGCCGAACTTCTTCGAGCAGGCGAACCTGACCGCGCAGCAGGCGGCGGCGGGCTGGCCCGTCGTCCAGCAGGTGGCGGCGCGGCACCAACTTTCCCTCGTCTCACCGGCCGTCAACTTCTGCGGCGACAACGCGAACCAGAGCGGCCCCTGCCACGACACCGATCCCGTCAGCTACCTCACGGATTTTTTCGCCGCCTGTCCGGGTTGCAAGGTCGATTACGTGGGCGTGCACTGGTACAACTGCGATGGCGACTCGCTTGAGTGGTACCTGGGCTTGTTCAAGAAATTTGGCAAGCCACTGTGGCTTACCGAGTTTGCCTGCGCTTTCGGCGGCGACACTTCGGCGGCCGGGCAGGAGAAGTACATGCGCGAGGCCGTACCGATCCTAGAAGCGCACCCGGACGTGTATCGCTACGCCTGGTTCAGCGGCGATCCCCTCCCGAACGCCCGGCTGCTCAGCGGGGCCGGCGTGTTGACCCCGCTGGGGCAGCTGTACTTGGGCCTGCCGCGCGATCCCACCTGCACTCCGTAGCGCCGGCGCCCGCGCAGTCCCCATCACTCCATTTTCATTTCGTGGCAACCCGCGCAGCCAAAGCCCTGGTTGGTGGCCGGGTCGTAGGGTTGCTTGCCAAACAACAACGCCATCTCCGGCATCACCTTTTCGCTCATGAACTTGACCAGCTCCGGCTTCGTCAGGTCGGCCGTACGCTTGCCGCCCTTGATGACGAGCGGGGGCAAGAACTCATCCGGATCCTTGAACTGAGGGCCGTGGCAGGTCTTGCAGCTAAAATTCTCGTAGGCCTTGGCGTCGTGCTCCAAGAAGAGCTTGCTCATGGCGGGCATGACCTTGGCCTTCATGAACTCGGCCTTCTGCTTGTCCGAAAGCGTGTCACTCCAGGCGCCGGGGACAGCGGGGTCCGCCTCGGCCGGCGTCGCCTCGCCCGCGGGAGCTTCGCCCGCCGCCGAGCTGGCCGCCGGCTGACTACCGCCGCACGCCCACAGTGAGGCGACGAGCAGCGGAAACCAGGAAAGATGAGCCAAGAGGGATTCTGAACGCGGCATGGAAGAGCTTCTCCTTACGACTTGGGGTGGAAAGCGCAACGCTAATACAAATCTCGCGCGAACAGTTCTAGTAGGTAGCCCGGATTGTCAACGTGCAGCCAGTGCCCGGCTTCGGGCACTACGTGAAGCCGAACGTGGGTGGCCGCGACGAGCCGTTCCAGCCGTTCGCGATTCTCTGCTGCCCAACGGTCACTGCGCTCGCCCACGACCACGCGAAAGTCCGTTTCTCTTGTCGGATGCTCCAGAACGGACCAGAGGTCGCTGGCGAAATAATCCAGCATGAGCTCGTGGATCGCCTCGAGGTTGAAGCCCCAAACGAAACCCGAAGGCTCGCGCTTCAGGTTGGTCGCCAACCACTGGGCAAGGCCGGAGGAGAGCCCTTGCTCGCTCAGCTGCGCCACCACGTCCGCACGGTTTTCCACGGGCAACCGAGTCCCGCGCACCGCCCGAATGACCCGCAGCACCTCATGGTCGGGCGTCGCCGCTTGGGGCCCAGGGTTCGAGTCCAGGATCCAGAGCTGCTTGAGCCTTGCCGGGTGCTGTGCCGCGAACATCAACGCCACCTTGCCGCCGAACGAATGGCCCACCATGACCTCGGGCACGTGGCCCAGGGCGCGCTCCAGGTGGAGCAAGTCCTCGGCGCACGCGCCAAGCGTGTTGGGCAAAGGCGCTCCCTGCGACTGGCCGTGGTGCCGCAGATCGACCAGGCAGCACCGGTACTCCGGTCGCAGCTTGCAGAGCTTGAGCGCGAGGCTGCGCAGGTTGTTGCCGCTACCGAGCGCGCCGTGAAGAAGCAGCAGCAGCTTCGGCGCGGCCGGCTCACCGAGCAGGCTGTGGGCGAGAACGAAAGACACGCTCCCCCTTAGCGGAACTCTGCCGCCTCTTGAACCACGAAAGCCCGGCCGCTTTACGCAGCCGGAAATCCGGGCTTGGCTCGGGCCGCATGAAGGAGCGCACGCGCTCGATCGATCTCCTGAGGGGCGCCGTGATGGTCCTCATGCTGCTGGATCACGCCCGCGATTTCGTGGTGGGCATGGGCGCTCCGACCCACCTGGCAACCACCACCGTGCCGCTGTTTCTTACGCGCTGGGTGACGCACTACTGCGCGCCCGTCTTCGTGCTGCTGGCCGGCGTGGGCGCCTACCTTCACGCAACCAAGCACGGCCTGCCCCGCACCCGGCATTTCCTGGTCAGCCGCGGGCTGTGGCTGGTCCTGCTCGAACTCACCGTCGTGCGCTTCGCCTGGATCCCGGATCCGTTCTATCGCGTCATCGTGCTGCAGGTCATCTGGGTCTTGGGCTGGAGCATGGTCGTGCTGGCCGGGCTCAGCTACCTGCCACTGCGCGTCGTTATCGGCCTCGGCTTTGCGGTCGTGCTCGGGCACAACCTGCTGGATCCGCTGAATCGCCAAGACTTTGGCAGCCTCGAGCCAGCTTGGGATCTCCTTCACGAGCAAGCCGCCCTCAAATGGCAGGGACGCACGGTCTGGGTCGTCTATCCCCTCTTGCCGTGGCTCGGCGTCATCTCACTCGGGTTTGGACTCGGGAAGTTGTTCACGCTTCCGGCCGCCACCCGGCAGCGCGCGCTGTTCTGGCTCGGCGGCCTCGCGCTCGCCGCGTTCGTCACGTTGCGCCTCTCCAACCTGTACGGCGATCCCGAACCGTGGAGCGTTCAGCCACGCGGCAGCGCCTTCACGTTCCTCTCATTCCTCAATTGTCAGAAATACCCACCCTCCCTGGCGTATTTGCTGATGACCCTGGGCCCCGCCCTGCTCGCGCTGGCGCTGCTCGAAAAGAGCCGCTCCGCGCTGCTAGCGCCCCTGGAACTCTTCGGCCGGGTTCCGCTGTTCTTCTACGTCGCGCATCTGTACCTGCTGCGCGTGGGCGCGGGCCTACTCGCCTACGCGCGTTTCGGCAGCGCCGCCTTCCAACCGCCGCCCGGTCATGCCGGCATCCCAGGCTATCCGCTCTGGGGCGCCTACCTAGCGCTGACCATCGCGCTCCTGCTACTTTACCCAGCGTGCCGCTGGTTTGCTCGCAAGAAGGCCAAGGGCGGTTCCTGGCTCTTGAGTTATCTCTAGCTGAGGCGAAAACCCGCCATGGATGCTGACCTGCGTTTTGCCGCACTCGGGCTCGAGCTGCCGCCTGCCCCAAAGCCCGTGGGCGTGTACAAACCTATCGTGGTGGTGGGCGCGCTGGCCTACCTCTCGGGGCACGGCCCGCTGCTCCCCGACAAGAGCTTGATCACCGGCAAGGTAGGCGCCGAGCTGTCGCTCGAGCAAGGCAAGCTCGCGGCGCGGCAGGTGGGGCTCGCCCTACTAGCAACCCTCAAGGCCCAGCTCGGTTCGCTCAAGCGCGTGGCGCGAGTCGTAAAAATGTTGGGCATGGTCAACGCCACCTCGGATTTTACCGAGCACCCCAGCGTCATCAACGGCTGCAGTGAGTTGTTCGTCGCCGTCTGGGGCCATGAGCACGGCGCCGGAGCCCGCAGCGCGGTCGGCATGGCCTCGTTGCCCGCGAACATCGCCGTCGAAATCGAGCTCATCGTCGAGCTTTCGAGCTAGCCCCGAGGCTTCGGCTCTAGCCAGAACCAGCCAGAAGCCGAGTGCCCCTCGGCCCCCACGTCCCGCTTGTACGCGGGCCTGGCGCGTGCCAAGTTCCGCCCGTTCGCGCCCCTAGCTCAGCTGGATAGAGCATCGGACTTCGAATCCGAGGGTCGTAGGTTCGAATCCTACGGGGCGCGCCAACGCCGGACGTCGGTGCGAAGATCGTCTGGGGCTCTTCTCACTTCGCAGTGGGTACGAGGAGATTTCTGTTTAGGCGCAGGAGTTTAGGAGCCGGAGCCGATAGTTTCGGAAGCTCTTATACCCGTAAGCCCTTCTAATCACGAGCTTAGCCTTGCCGTTGAAGCCCTCGGTCCGGGCGTTGGTCAGGCGGCAGTAGAAG
>JANNWK010001023.1:0-2950 GCA_031408355.1 Myxococcales bacterium | reverse complement strand
TGTACAACGCGTGTACATCGTTCGAGCGACCAGCGCACCCGGCGTACTGCAAGGGTCCGCTGCCGGGGCTCACGGCCTAGGGCCGCGAGGATCCGGGGCGATTCATCTTGGTGCCCCGAACGGTTAGAAATCGAGCCATTCTGGCCCGGGAAGGCGATATGTACCCACACGATTGGCCGGTACGGCGCAGCTCGACTGGCAAATGTCAGTGGGCCATTTCGCTTGTCAGCACAGACCAGAGCCGCGACACTTGGGCACAAGGGCGATGGGCAAAACGGTACTGCTGTTAGTGGGAACGCTCGCGAGTTTTGGTTGCGGGAACGCGCAAAAAGGCCCCGCGCCGCAAACGGGCGGGGTGACGAGTGGCGGCAGCAGCCACGTATCCGGAGGGAGCGCCGCGGGCGGCTCCACAGCCGGCGGGAACACGCCTGGCGGGAGCAGCGCCGGTGGGACGAGCCTGTTCGGCGACAGCATGGCGGAGGCGTGCCTCGAATACACGGTCGCGGTGTGCAAGCGCATGGCGACGTGCGGCGGGTACAGCGACGAGGATTGCCTCACTTGGGGCGCGAGCTGCCCTGACTCGACTGCGTCGCCAGGCGCGACCCGCACGGTGGAAGTGCTGAAGGCCTGCGCTGTGACGTACGAGACGCTGCCCTGCGAGCAAGTGGAAGCCGACATCTTGCCCCCATGCGTAACCCCCGGCGAGCGCGCGCAAGGTGAGTCATGTTTCTTCGCATCGCAGTGCAGCTCACTGACCTGCAAGTACACCGGTGAGGACTGCGGCATCTGCGCGGTCGAAGTCGGCATGGGCGAAAGCTGCGCGGCGGAGGACGTGGAGTGCGCGCTTGGCCTGACATGCAGCGCGCAGCAGGTGTGCGCACCGATCACCGCCCCGGCGACGCCGGCTGGACCGAACGAGCCATGCGCGAACACCCTCTACAGCTGCGTCGAGGACTACTGGTGTCCGTTGGTGCCAAACGCCGTCTGCACGCCGCTGCCCGCGCTGGGTCAACCATGTGAGGACCCGACCGCCTGCGCCAGCGGCTCGTATTGCGCGGGCAATTTGGGAAATCGAGTTTGCGTGGCGGCACCCGGGCGGGGCGAGCCGTGCGCCACGGCCTTCGATGGGCCGATCGCAGAGCCGTACATTTGCGGCAAAGACCTGCTCTGCAGCTACACGAGCCCGACACAGGGGACCTGCGAGCCCGTGCCGATGGCAGGAGAGCCTTGCAACATCCCTCCCAGCAATCCGGCCTACGGCCGATGTGCAGCTTCGACCTGCAACTTCGGCTTCGATCCTCCGATCTGTCGCGGACCCGGCAAGGTCGGTGAGCCGTGTGAGATTCGAGAAGATTGCGAGCGGCAGCTGGCGTGCAAGTGTCCGGAAGGCGATCCCAACTGCACCCAACCCATTTGCGTCAGCTACAAGCTCGCCGGAGAGCCGTGCGGCGCCGACATGACCTCGAAGTGCCACCCCGCCTTCGACTGCGCCGCCGGAACCTGCCAGCCCGCCGAGGTGCGCGGTGTCTTCGCCGAAGCGTGCGGCAACTAGAGGTCCCCGCCAGACTGAAACGCATGGGTAGGCTTTGAGCAGCTTGGGTTGCAACGCTGGCAATCGCGCTGCCTGCTCGTCTGCACATCGTCCGCGGTCAGCACCGCGGTTCTTCAAGGACAAGGCAGCATGTTACCGGTGCAGTTGCTGCACTCGGCGCACTTGAGTGCGGACAGGTCGGCGCTGAAGCGGTACCTGCTCTTGAACGGATAGTCGGTGCACTCCATCCCGTTCTTGCCATCGGCGCCGATCGGCTTGTGCGCCGATTCTCCCCAGAATTCGACCGATCCGTCCTCGAGCACGCGAGCGGGCCCTGCCGGCGAGTGACTGTTCACCTTGCGATCGGTCTTGACCGCGATGACGTGGGTCGCGTGCGTCAACTCACCGGTTTGTGTGTCGACGCGGCCCAGCACGCTCACTTTCACGCCACCGCCCGAGATTGCAGCATGGCCCCCGTACGAGCGAAACCAGCCCGGCTTCTCCAAGTCGGAGCCGCCGCCGACGATGGTGTACACGACGTAAGCCGCCGGCCCCCCATCCCAGGTCAAGCCCAGAGCACGACCGTCTGGTCCTTAATTTTCGTGGTGCATGCACCACGCGACGACGCCCCCATCCACGCGCGCGACCACGGGATCTTGGTTGTCGCCCGACACTTGATCGTAGCCAACGTAGACGGCACTCGACCCGTGCACGACGCGCGCCAGGGCGCTGCCCTCGAGCTCGCTCGCCGTAATGCTGCACTGACCTTCGTTCGTGGTGTCGACGTCGATACGCATTTCGGCGAAATCGGCTTGCCAATCGCCCGCGCTGCGCGGAATCGACGCGTCAGTGCTGCCAGCACCTGCGCCGGAGTTACCCGCGCCTGTTTCGGCGGTGGCGGCACTTCCTGCCACAGCAGCGTTTTCGTTCGGTCCTTCCTCGCTGCACGCGGTGGTGGTGGCGAGCACGCAGAGGACTGCGCTGGCGGGCACGTACCGATAACATCGCATGCGCGGTAAAATAGCAGAGTTTTGGGCTAGCTCGCCCGCGTTACAGGCCTGATGTCGCAGCCGAGCGGTGGTTGAGGGCAAGAGTTGGCCGACCGCTGAGTCAGGCAGTGTGGCTCTACGGCGCGCCGCCGGCGCCGCCCATGCTCTCACCGCCCGAGCCTGCGCCCGCAGCGCCGCCCTCCGGACAGCTCGCGGCGAGCCCGACGCAGCCTTTGGCCGCCTGAGCAAGCGCGTAGTCGCTTGTGGAGGCATCGCAGACTTCGTCGCCGGCGCCGGTGTCGGCAGCGGACCCAAACGACGTGGTGCGTAACTAGACTGCGAAGTCGAAACGCCGAGCGCCCCGAAGCGGTCATCGCCTGCGAAGTACGGGTACTCGAGCAGCGACAACCGGGGCGGCTTGTCCAAGAAT
>JANNWK010001022.1:0-3643 GCA_031408355.1 Myxococcales bacterium | reverse complement strand
GAGCTACCGTGGGCCAAGAACCCAAGCGAGGGCTTCGTGTGCTGCGCCAACAACAAGCCGGTGGCAGACGAGGCCAGCCCCAACTTCCTGGGGCACGATTTCCTCGATGGCTATCGGCAGCAGCGCATCGCTAGCGAGCTTTCGGCAAGCAATGACTGGACCGTGGAGCGCATGCAGGCGCTCCAAACGGATCTGCTGAGCTTGGCCTTCCGCGAGGTGCGCCCCAGCTTGCTTGGGCTCACTCCCAACACCCCCCAAAGCGCGCGCGCCCTTCAGCTGCTCAAGGCGTGGGATGGGCGCGTGGCCGGGGATTCGGTGGGCGCCAGCGTGTACGAGCTGTTCCTGGGCGAGCTGTGCCAGCGCGTGTGTCGAGCCAAGGCGCCCAAGAGCTATTTGTACGCCTCCGGCAAGGGCGTGATGAAGCTCATCCCTGGCACGTGCTGGAACGCGCGCCGAGCCAGCTTCGTGACGCGGCTCATCTGCGAGCAGCCGCCTGGCTATTTTCCTTCGTGGGAAGCGGAGCTCCTGAGCACGTTGACGGAGGTGCTCACCACGCTAGAAATAAGCTTCGGCAGCGTTGAAAGTGCTTGGGTTTGGGGGAAGATCCGGCCGCTGACTTTGCGTCACCGCTTCGGCGACCAGAAGCCGCTGGGTCGGGTCTTCAATGTGGGCCCACTCTTGGGCTGGGGCGACGGCACCACCGTGAATCAGGCGGGCTTCGAGTTTTGGAAGCCGCTGCGCCACTCCACGGTCACGGCGCATCTGCGCGCGGTCTTCGACATTGGCAACTGGGGCGCGTCCCGCTTCGTGCTGCTGGGCGGTCAATCCGGCAATCCGTTCTCTCCTCACTATCGCGATTTGGTGCCCTTGTACGAGCGGGGGCAGGGCGTGCCGATCCACTGGGACGACGCGGACGTGCGCCGGCACGCGCTCCGCACGCTCAAGCTCGTCCCCACCACGACCCAGAAGCCAGTGGCGGCGCGCGCGCTATGAAGGTGCTGCTCGCGCCGGTGGGCTCGCGCGGCGACGTGCAACCCCAACTCTTGCTCGGGGAAGAGTTGGCGCGGCGCGGCCATCAAGTCACCTTCGCGGCGCCGCCGAACTTCCGCGACTGGGCCGAAGCGCGCGGCTTTGCCTTCATTCCGGTGGGCGAGGACATGAACGCCTTCATCCGGAAGAACGCGGAAATGACCGAGCAAAACCCGCTGGCGGCACTGCCCGGACAGATCGCGCTGCTACGCGCCCACGCCGAACGCCAAGTGCGCGATCTGTTCAGCGTGCCGCACGACGCGGACGTGGTGGTCGCGGCCGGCCTGAGCTTCGCCGCCAAGATGGTCGCTGACCAGCTCGGGGTTCCGCATGTCTTCGTCTGCTACACGTTGAGCGCCATGCGCTCGGGCGCGCACCCGCCAGCGGTCCTGCCCTTCTTCGGGCTCCCGCGGCTCGCCAATCACGCGCTCTGGGCCGGCATCACCCGCGCCTTCGATCTCGCGCTGGGCGGCACCCTCAATCGGCTGCGCCGCGAATTCGGCATCGCCCCCGAGCGCCGCCACTGGCACGCCATCCACGCCTCCGAGGTGCTGCTAGCTCAAGACGTTGCGATGGGCGAGCTCCCGCGCGACACGCCCGGCAACGCCAAACAGATCCCAGCCATCGTGGCGGCCTCCCAGGAGGTGTCGCCCAGCTCAGACCTGCTGGAGCGCTTCGTGCGCGGCGCCGGTGACGGCCCAAGCGCGGCCACGCCACTGGTTTACCTCGGATTTGGCAGCATGCCGAGCGTGGATCGCACAAGGGTCGTCGGCATGGCTCGCGAGCTGTTTGAGGAGCACGGCGCGCGCGTGATCTTGTTCTCCGGTCACGACGAGGACGCCAACGTCGCGCTGCCGCCCGGCGTATTCTCTGTGACCGACACGGATCAGCCTTCACTCTTCCCGCGGATGGACCTGCTCGTGCACCACGGCGGAGCAGGCACGACCGCCGCCGCGCTACGCTCCGGAGTGCCGCAGCTCATCGTGCCCCACATCGTTGACCAGTTCTTTCACGGGCGCCGAGTGGCCGAACTGGGACTGGGCCCTGCGCCCGTGCCGAAGGCCAACTTGAGCACCGCGGCCATCGCCGGCGCGCTGAAGGATCGCTTCCGGTACTGGAGCCAGGCCCAAGCCGTCAAAGCGACCTTGGACGCGGAAGGCGGCGCCAAGCAGGCCGCCGACCACATCGAAGGCTTGGTGAAAGCGCGCGACTGAGGGAGGCTGGATGCGCTGAGGTGACGCAACCCGTCTCGGGATTCAGCCCGACTCGTCGTGGGATTCAGCCCGACTCGTCGCGGGATTCAGCCCGACTAGTCGGGGGTTTCCGCCTGGCTGGTCGGAGGGATTCGACCCGACTCGTCGTGGGATTCAGCCCGACTCGTCGCGGGATTCAGCCCGACTCGTCGTGGGATTCAGCCCGACTCGTCGGAGGGAGTCGACCCGACTCGTCGCGGGCTAGGCGGCGTTGTTCGATGCTGGCGCGAACGTGGGACGCCCCGAAGTCTTGCTCCGCGAGCAGGTGATTGTGGCTCCTGCAAAGGAGTCGCAGATTGTCGATGGTGTCGGGGCCACCCAGTGCCCAGGCTTGCTCGTGATGGATTTCTAGGAACGCGCGAGACGAACAGCGCCGGCCGTCGTGGCTCATGTAGCTGCAACTCAGACCGTCTCGCAGCGCCACCGCGCGCCGCACCTCGCTCGGGATGCGCTCGCGCGACGGTCCGCAGCGCGGAGCAGCAGCCGCCCTGGACCGGGTACCGGTGGTGACGCCTGAGCGGCCGCGATCGGGCGCCGTGCTCGAACGCCCTCGCCCTTCTGGCCCCGCCGGGCACTTCGTCTGGGCAAAGCGCTCACGCTTGACGCGGTCGAGCAAGAGGTCGAGCGCCCGTTCGATAACACTTGAAAAATCGCCGCTGGGGTTCGCGTGACTCAGAAGATCGCGAGCCTGCTCGAGCTTCTGCTTGAGCGCTGCGCTCAGAAGCAGCTGAAGTCGATAGGAAGTCCCCGACAACGGTTCCATGCGGGTCGCCGGGTGTCGTCCGATGCTCGGGCCTGCCCCGACGCCAACGGGCGGTTGAACTTGCTCCGGCGCGTCGTTCCAGACGGCCTTCGAGGGTTGCGGGGCTGCAGCCGCAAGCGAGGGTTGCGGGGCTACGGCCGCAACCGAGGGTTGCGGGGCTACAGCCGCAAGCGAGGGTTGCGGGGCTACAGCCGCAAGCGAGGGTTGCGAGGCTGCGGCCGCAAGCGAGGGTTGCGAGGCTGCGGCCGCAAGCGAGGGTTGCGAGGCTGCAGCCGCAAGCGCATGCGACCGCCGAGTCGGCAGCTTGCGCAGCCGAGAAGGGACATCGGGTTTGGGGAAACGCCGCGCGAGCAGTTCCTGCACTTGCATCTTTGTCTTGTGGGCTGCCTCCGCCAGGAGCTCGGTGTGGTTCTCGGGCGTCAGGAAGTCCCGCAATAGGCACAGGGCCGTGAGGTGAGGGGGTGTCAGAAATTCCGTGTAAGGGCCGGCATCAGCCGTATGCCGGGAGCCTTCCTGGAAAATAGATCACGAGTTGGTTGAGAGCACTGTTCCAGAAACGGGGCACCATGGTCCACTTCTTTTCAGCGTTTCGAAGCGC
>JANNWK010001021.1:0-1846 GCA_031408355.1 Myxococcales bacterium | reverse complement strand
CACTGACTTGCCGGTCACTATTACGCCGGGCCGCGCTTCGTCAAGCCCCTTTGGGGAGCATGAGGATCCTAAAGTGACACTTTAGGATCCTCAACGCCCTGCTCGGCATGCGGTCGCTCAGCGATCTTGTTGTCGGGGCCGCTCGGAGGCTTCCTAAAGCACTGTAGCTCCGCGCTGAAGCCACCCAGATCTACCTCCCCAACGCGCTCTACAGAGAGCCCTGCGGCCGTTGCTGCGCCTGCCGTCGCGTCGGCGAACGGCGAGAGCCACACCATGCGACCGCCGGGCACGAGCTGCGCCGCCACGTTGCGTACCACCTGGCAAAGCAATCCCGACAAGCCGCTCGCTCGCAGCACGCGCCGCCCCATGGGCGGATTGCTCAGCACCAGGCTCAGACCCGGCACGCGGTGGTGGCGCGCGTCGGCTTGGGCTAGCCGCACTCCGTTCAGCTGCGCGCTCTCGAAGTTGGCGCGCGCGGCCGAGAGCGCGCGGGCCTCGAGATCGCTACCGTGCAGCTCGCGGTAGGGGCCGAGCCTTGCGCGCTCCACCAGCTCCACCCCACTGCCCACGAACGGATCCCAGGCAATATCGTCCTCGCGTGCGCCCGCAACTCGAGCCAGTGCGGCTGCCAGCGTTGGATGCGAAGCGGCCGGGACGTCGCGCGTGCGGTAGGCAAAGCGCAGCTCCGGATGAGCGACGGGACAGAGCAGTAGGCGCCCGGAAGGTCCGCCGAACACGCGCACGACCCAGGGGGCGGCGGTCGGGTCGTTCGTTAGTGGGGAATTCGCCTGCCGGAGGCCCTGCGCCACGCTCCACGTGTCGGCGCGGCGGTGCCCGAGCCCCTCCCAGACCAGTCGAAAGCGCAGCGGGCCGGAGCTCCAAGCTTGCAACGTTGCCACGAGCTCGGGCTTGAGCAGCGTGGCTATCACCGCTGCGGCGAGCGAGCTGCCCTCGGAAAGCGGCCACTCGACAGCGACCCCGAGCGCTAGCCGGAGCTCGAGCAACGGGCGCAGGCTACCGGCATACACCAGGCCCAGCTCGGTCGGTCCTCGAGACTCGGGCGCGTAGGCGGCGGCTTCCTCGCGCAGCAACCGGGCGAGGCCTGCGCGACATTCGAGCACCACCTTGACGGGGTGTGGCAGGGGCACATCGAGCGCGTTCTCGCTGGTCGGCTCCGCGCTTCGCGCTGTCGTGCGGCTCAACATGACCAAGGCGCGTTCGAGGACGGGGCGCAGCTTGGCGGGGGGCTGAAGGTCGCTCAAGGCCGAGAGCGCGCGCGGTCCGCCTACCTTGCCCAGCGCTTCAATCACCGAGCGCAGCAGCCTGGGATCGGTCGTGGGGAGGCACGCCAGCAGCGCGGGCTCGGCCTCGGCGCGCCCGCTCTTGCCCAGGGCGATGGCCGCGTCGCGCTGGGTTTCCGGACGGGGACTCTGCAGGGCGCCGACCAACGCGTCGAGCAAGCCGTGCGCAGCCTGGGCGCGGAGGGCGCGCGCTACCAAACGCAGGAGCGCCGCCTCTTCGGTGGGGTGGCCTTCTTGGAGCCTGCTGGCGGCGAACGTGGCTGCCGGTAGGCCCGCCGAGAGCAGAGCCTGCTCGGCGCGTTCGCCGAGTGCAGCGTCGGAAAGCAGCGCGAACACCTGTGGGAAGGTCCGCTGCGCGGGGGTGTAGCCGGGCTCGTTCAGTGCGCTGCGCAGATCGTCGTTGGCGGGCGGCGTGCTGGGCAAGGTGGGCTCGACCTTAACGGCGCTGGAACGGTTCGCGCAATGCCCGTGTGGAACAGAGCGACTGGTAGGTGGCTTTGGTTCCGCGGTGCGAGTGAAACCACAAACTGTGGAGTGGAAAGCGT
>JANNWK010001020.1:0-11892 GCA_031408355.1 Myxococcales bacterium | reverse complement strand
CTTGTTGTTCGAGAGCAACCCGGCGTTGTTGACCAGGATATCGACCGGACCCACCTGCTCGCGAATGCTCTGGCAGGCGGCCTTGACCTGCTCGGTACAGCTCACATCGAAGGTGAAGGAGCGCGTGCCTTGCCCGAGCTCCTTGGCGCCCGCGTCGACGGCGCCGCGGTCCGCGTCGGCGACCGCGACACGATAGCCTTCGGCCAAAAGTGCGCGAGCGATGGCGGCGCCGAGCACGCCAGCCGCGCCGGTCACCAAGGCGGTGCGAGCCTCAGGCTTATTCTGCATCGTGGGCCAATCTTCCTTGTTCTTTGGAGCGTTCTAGCATTCCGAGCCCTTAGTAGTCAGCGAGCGCGCCGAGGTAGTCGCGCACGCCGGGGTGTGCGAGCAGCTTCTGGTACGTGGGCAGCTCGGCCACTTGCCCTTGGGAGACGAACAGGAAACGCTCGCAGTTGTCACGCATGATGTCGACGTGAAAAGGCTCGTTTGGGTGCACGCACAGCAGCACGACGCGCCCTTCTGCTCGCAGCTGCTTGAAGAACTTCAGCATGAAGCCGATGTAGCCGTCCTGGGTGCTGAACTGCGGCTCGTCGAAGACGTGCACTAGCGGGTAGCTGGACCCGGCGGGCTCGAGCAGAAAGTTCGGCTTCGTCTTCTTGACGCTGCGGACCTGGTACGACTGGTGATAGTGAATCGCCAGCCGGTCACGCTCGCGGTACTTGACGGTTTGCATGTCACGCCCGCCGCAGATGACCTTGCCGCTCGTCGGTACGTTGCTGCCCGACAGTAGTTCGAAGAGCGTCGTCTTGCCCGAGCCGTTCGGTCCCATCACGCCGACGATCTCTGGCTTCGGCACCGAGAAGTTCGCGGACAGGCTGAAGCTCTGCTTCCTCTGGAAGAGCCCGCGCGTATAGATCTTCCGCAGATCTTGGACTTGGAGGATGGGGGTCATGTCGCGTCTCCCAGCAGGCTGCTGCGTGTCGCTTCGTCCTCGAGCAGCGCCGCGGCTGGGCCCTGGTAGGCGACTCGGCCGTGCCGGATCACGTAGGCCCGGTCGCACACCGCTAGCACGCTACGAATGTTTTGCTCCACCACCAGCACACCGATGCCCTCGTTCTTCAGACGGGTGATGGTCTTCATCACGTCCTGCACAAGCTTGGGAGCCAGGCCCTGCGAGGGCTCGTCGAGCAGCACCAGCCCTGGACCCCCCAGCAGCGCTCGGCCGATGGCTACCATCTGCATCTCGCCGCCGGACAGGTTCTCGCTCTCGCGTTCAAGCAAGTACTCGAGCGCGGGGAACAAGGCGTAAACCTCTTTTTCGCTCCAGCTGCGATAGGCCGTGCGCTTCTTGCCGAGCGCGAGGTTTGTCTTTACCTTCAGCGCCGGGAAGATCCTGCGGTCGTCGGGGACCCAGCCGATGCCGGCGCGCGCGATCTCGTGTGTCGGCGTGCGGGTGATCTCCTTGCCAGCGAAGCGGATGCTGCCGTGCCGCGCCGGCGTGAGCCCGAGAATCGAGCGCAGGACGCTGGTTTTTCCGGCGCCGTTGGGGCCGAGCAGCGCGACCGCCTCGCCCAAGCGAACCTCGAGCGAAATGTCGAAGATCGCCTGGGTTTCTCCGTAGAACGTTTGGATGCTTTGAAGCTCAAGCATCGCGCTTTGTCCCCATGTTGGCCCGACTTACCCAAGGATCGGCGCGCAGTTCGTCGGGTGTGCCCTGCGCGATGACTTGCCCCCAGTGGATGACCGAAACCTTGTCGGCCAGCGAGAACAGGAAATCCATATCGTGCTCGATCATGACGATCGTGAACTTTTGCTTCAGCCCGGCTATCAGCTGAAGTAACCGGTTGCGACCTTCGGCGCCCATGCCTTGAGTCGGCTCATCCAGAAACAGGATGCGAGGCTGAGCCGCCAGCGCGACTGCGATCTCCAGCGCGCGGCGCTCGCCGTAGGAGAGGCTGGCGGCTCGCACGTCGGCGCTTGCCGAGAGTCCAACCTGCTCGACAACCTTGAGTGCCCGGTCGATGGTGGGGGTATCGCCGGCGACGTCGCGCAGCATGTTGAAGCCGACGCTGCGCACTTCGGGTAGCGCGAACAGGACGTTCTCGAGCGCCGTGAACTCGTCGAACAGGCTCATGATCTGAAACGAGCGGGCCACGCCGCGCTGAGCGATCTTCCTGGGGGACAGCCCGGTGATGTCCATGCCCTCGAGCAACACTTGCCCGCGATCGGGTGGGAAATGCCCGGTCAGCACATTGAAACAGGTCGACTTACCGGCTCCGTTCGGGCCCATGATGCCCGAGAGCTGGCCCTGCTCGAAGCTGAGGGAAATGTCCTCCAGCACCACGCGGTCGCCAAAACGCTTGCTCAGGTTCTTTGCTTCAAAGAGGGCCATTTTCAGCCTCCGGCGCCAGTTTCGGGGCGGATGGGAGCGGCAACGCGGGTGCAAACTTGGCGCGCAGGCGGAGCCACACACCGGCGATGCCTTCGGGCTGGAAGAGCACCACACACATGAACAAGAGGCCGTACCAGAGCAGCCAGGTTTCAGTGAGCGACCCGAGCAAATCCCGAGCCACGATGAACACCAGCGCTCCGATGACCGGGCCCCAGAAGCTGACGGTACCTCCACCAATCAGCACGGCCATCACGATGAAGCCCGAGCTGTGCACGTTCATGACGTCCGGGTAAGCGCTCTCCTGCGAGATCGCCAGTAGGCCACCGGAGAGCCCCGCGAAGACCCCGGACAGACTGATCACCGCCCACTTCGTCAGCCACACGTTGTAGCCGACGAAGCGCGCGCGCGTCTCGTTCATGCGGATGGCTTGCAGCGCCTTGCCGAACGGCGAATGCACCAAACGCCAGAGGAAGAGGATGGAGACGGCCAGCACGGCGACCACGCAGTAGAAGAGCGTGGTGTTGTCCTTGAGGCTGAGCGCGACCGGGCCGAGCTTCAGGCTGGCGCGGTGCAGGTTGAGCAGGCCGTCCTCGCCCCCCGTGATCGAGTGCGCCTTCATGCAGACGAACCAGAACACTTGGCCACAAGCGATCGTCAAAAGAGCGAAGTAGATGCCGCGCCGGTGAGCCACCAGGCTACCGACCAGCGCTGCCGCGGCGCCTCCGGCCAGGCCCGCGCAGGTGAGCGAAACCAGCGGATTCTGTGACAGGCCCAGGTAACACAGGCCGTAGGCATAGGCTCCGACACCAAAGAAGGCGCCTTGGCCGAAGGCGGGCAGCCCCGTGTAGCCGAGCAGCAGGTTGTAGCCGAGCGCGTAGAGCATCCAGATCGCTACCTCGATGCCCAGGTAGGGGTAGAGGCCGACGCTCTCGGCCCAGTACGGGAAGCTGAGCAGCAGGGCCAGGGTGACCAGCATGGGCCGGGTAACCCAGGCCTGCTTGCGCTCGGCGCGCGTTGCATCGCGGGTCGTGAGGGGAGTGTAGAGCGCCATGCGTTCAGGCCTCGAGCGAGCTCTTCTTGCCCATGAGTCCGCGTGCGCGAAAGCTCAAGACCAAGATCAAGAGGAGGTACATCGACATGACGGACCACTCCGCCGCGTAGCCACCAGTAATGCCCACCGTGAGCCCCACCAGCAGCCCAGCAAGCACGGCGCCCCAGAAGCTGCCCACGCCACCGAGCACGATGATCAGGAAGGAAGGGATGACGGCATCGACACCGACGTGCGGGCGAAGCCCCCAGATCGGCGTGAGGATGATGCCGGCGGCCGCCGCGAGCGCGGCTCCCAGCGCGAACACGAACAAACGCAGGCGCCCAATGTTGATGCCCAACGCCCGAACCATTTCGCTGTCGTGAGCGCCGGCTTTTACGCGCGCGCCGTAGGGCGTTTTTTCCAGAAACAACCAGACCAGGGCCATCAGCACGATGCCCAGGAAGGCCGCAAAGAAGCGGTACTTCGAGTAGCTGAGCTCGCCGGCCATGAAGGCGCCGTTGAGGCTCTCGGGCAAGGGCAGGCTCTTCTCCCCGGGACCCCACACGATGCGAATGCCCTCCTCCAGCACGAGCGCCGCCCCAAACGTGAGCAGCAGGCCGTACTCGGCCTTCCTGCCGTAGGTGCGTCGAACGCAGCGCTCAAGCCCCACCCCAACCAGGCCCACGAGCGGTGGTGCCAGCAGTAGCGCCAGCGCGTAGCGAAGCGCGAGCGGCAAGTCCAGGTAGGCGCTCGTGGCCTCCCCCAGCCAGCTCGGATTGATAATCTCTACGGCTAGGTAGGCGCCCAGCGCGAACAGCGAACCGTGGGCGAGGTTGATGACCTCCATGACGCCGACGATCAGCATGAAGCCGAGGGCGAGCAGGCCGAACAGAATGCCCAGCGAGATCCCGTTGATGAGGTGGGGTAACACGGATTAAGGCTCGTAGACGGGGGTCGCTTCGAACGGTTCGAGCTTGCACTTGCTCTCGGCGTCTTTGTCCACCGCGTCGGCGGGCGCCGTGTTGCTCAGGATCTTGTACAGGTTGTCCGGCTCGGTTGCCTGCAAGTCAGCTGTAGCCAGGTAGATGGTCTGCTGCAGCTGGTGGGTCGCGGGATTCATGTAGGCGTCGTGATGCTGTAGCCGCGTCGCCGCCGGGATCTTCAGCTGCTCGAGCTGCTTGATGACGGCGTGGCTG
This sequence comes from Myxococcales bacterium, assembly GCA_031408355.1. GTDB lineage: Bacteria > Myxococcota_A > Polyangia > Polyangiales > Polyangiaceae > PMG-095. The sequence goes on along the minus strand of JANNWK010001020.1, from coordinate 7,274 downwards.
TTTGTGGTCTTGGCCCGCTCCATCGCCTCGAATAGCGAACGTGTCGCCCAGTAGCCGTTGTAGAAGACGTTGCCCGGCGTCTTGATCTTGTCGTCCGGGTTGGCCTTCTTGTACTTGGCGTTGAACTCTTGCACGCCCGGCAAGTCGAGCCCCTGATACCAGGTGGTGCCGAACACACCGAACAGATCGGTTCGGGGCAAGCCATACACGTCGGGCCAATCCTGCTGGTTGTTGATCCAGGCATACTTGCTGCCGAGCTTCATCTGCGCGACCTGCGCCCGCATGGCCTTGAGATCGTCGCCGCCGACCGCCGCGGCCACCACGTCCGGATTCTTCTGCTGGACCTTGAGCAAGATGCCGCTGAAATCCCGGGTGCCCTGGGGCACCAAGATCTCCTCGATGATCTCGCCGCCGCTGGCGAGCACCAGCTTCTTCGTGCCCTTGGAGGTGTCGTGACCCCAGACGTAGTCGTTGGTGATGAGCAGCCAGCGCTTGCCGAAGCTAGCGATGGCCGAGGTGACCGCCGCCTGCGCGAAGTTGTTGCCGTTGCCGTCCCAGACGAACTTCACGCGGTGGCAGTTCTCTCCGGCTTCTGAGGGTGAGCTGCTGTTGGTGTTCAGGTAGATGACGCCGTACTTCTGGGCGACCTGCGAGATGGCGTTGGCCACTCCGGAGCTTACGCCGCCCACAATGAAAGCGACCTTCTCCTGCTTGATCATGCGCTCGGCGATGCGCGAGCCCGTCGCTGGCGTGGTCTCCGTGTCCATGTGAATGACCTTGATCGGTCGACCCAGGACGCCACCCTTGGCGTTGAACTCGTCGATCGCCAGCAGCACGCCGCGCTTGTCCGAAGCGCCGCTGTTGGCGTACTGCCCGCTGGCGTCGGCCGTGATGCCCACCAGCAGCGGCTTGGCCTCGCTGGGCTTCTGGCCCGCAGCGTCGCCCGCGTCGCCCGTCTTCTTGTTGCACGCAGGGCTGAGCAGCAGCAGGGCTGCCAGCGCCGCTAGCCGTTGAACTTGCGGCGTCATGGCTTGAGCTCGATGCCGTTCTGCTTGCAGTGGGAGGCGACCATGTCCCCGACCAAACCTTCGGCGAAGCCGTTGTTCAGGGCAGACACGAGTGAGTTGAGCACCGCGGGCCCCATCGGCGCGGTGAGCGGAACGTCCGCCACCATCCGATTGTAGTACCGCAGATCTTTCGAGGCGTTGGCCAGGCTGAACTGAAGCCCGCTGTAGTCGCCGCTCTCCAATATTTTGGGGACAATCAGCTGAAAAATGCCGCTGTTGGCGCCGCCGCCGCCGACCACCTTGGCGAAGCCCGCAAGGTTGACGCCCGTGGCCGCGCAGGCGCACAAGGCTTCGGCGATGAGCGCAGCGTGGCCCATCGTGATCAAGTTGTAGATGAGCTTGGTACGTGCGCCGGACCCGACGGGGCCCATGTAGAAGATGTTCTCGCAGAACGCTTCAAGGATCGGCCGCACCTCGGCGAACACCTGCTCGTCGGCGCCCACCATGCTGTTGAGCTTGCCGGCCTCGGCGTCCTTCGGGCTGCGAGCCAATGGGGCGTCCACATAGCTTGCGCCCTTGAGGGCGAGATCCTTGGCGACTCGCTCGCTCATGGCCGGTTCACTCGTCGAGCAGTCCAGCAGTACCATGCCGCTCTTGAACGCCGGGAGCAGGCCGCTCTCCCCATACACGATCTCTTCTACTTGAGGCGCTCCCGTCACGCACAAGATGACGACGTCGGAGAGCTCGGCGACCGCGCGGGCCGTCTTCGCTTCCTTGGCCCCTTGGCTGAGCAGGCTCTCCACGGGCTTCCTGTTCTTATGGGCCGTGACCGTGACCTCGAAGCCCTTCTGCAAGAGGTTCTTGGCCATCCCGTGCCCCATCATGCCCACTCCAACGAAACCGATCTTCTTTGCCATGGTAGCTCCTACTGAATCGTCGCCTAGTTGAACGGCGCGCTGCTCCGCCGAGACTCAAAACGGACTAGGGTTTCGAATTTCGAGACTAGAATATTTGTTCTATTTCGTCAACAGATAGAATGAGTGAAACGCTCGTCGGTCCGAAATCCGGCCAAAAAGCCAGTGGGGGGATCGGCCCCGGAGCGCCGCGCGTTCGCTTGGTGGAATTTATGTTTCAAATATTCAAATAGTAGACTATTCGTTCTGTCTAACACCGCTTGTGAGTGAGCGGTCGTGGGCGAGCCGCGCCTGACGATTCAAGCAGAGGAGCCGAGCATCGTGTTCAGACCAACCAGAAAGCTGCGAGTCAGCGCGTTGTGCGCGGGTGTCCTGTCCAGTGTCCTAGCTTGGGGCTCGGCGGCCAAGGCCGAGATCACGCTGCTCAAGAAGGATAAGCCGGACGACTGGGAGGTCAGCATCAACGGTCGCGTGGACGCCTACCTGTCTTGGGTCAACGGCGAGACCATCAACACCACCAACACGGGTGGTTTGGTGGATCCAACGATGCCCAACTCGATTGAACGCTACGTCTTGGTGGGACCTCAGATCCCGATCAAAGGCAACCCGACGCCGGACGACGCCGTTGCCAGCGTGACCGACGACAAGTCGGTGAGCACGCCCCGCATCCGCGGCGGATTTGCCAGCACGATCCTCGCTTTCAACATCTACAAGCAGGTGCTGCCGAACGCGAAGCTCTCGATCAAGCTGGCCTTCTGGGCCGGCATCCAGAACGCGCAGAACGAGCTCAAAAATAACGTCAGGCAGTTCAACGACTCGGCTTCGGTGGACTTTCGTGAGCAGTACATGCAGCTGGAGGGGACCTGGGGCTCTGCGTGGGGCGGTCGGCGCGTCGGTCTCTACAACCGCGGCGGCATGAAGATGAACTGGTTTCTGATCCATCAGCACGGCGTTGGCCACCCGTGTGATGTGGACTCGTCAGGTGCGGCCACCTGCGGGCACACCGGTGTGGGTTCGATGTTTCCGGCGCGCCATGCCCAACTTGGCTACGCGACGCCGGAGCTAGCTGGGTTTCAGTTGTCGGTGGCGGCCCTTGACGCCGCGATGATCGACAACTTTTGGAATCGCACGCCTAGCCCGCGCGTCGAGGCGGAGCTCACCTACAAGAAGACGTTCGGTCCCGGCAACGAGCTGAACGCCTGGGCGAACGGCCTCACCCAGCAGATAGGTCGCGTGAGCGAGTCCCCGCGCAACATGATGACGGGAGATCCGGGCATTCCGGCCGACAAGGTATTGAACGTGTTCGGCTACGGCGGCGGGCTCTGGGGCCGCTACTCAGGCTTCGGGCTGGGCGGCACCGCTTGGGCCGGCGAAGGGCTGGGCACGGCCTGGGCGCTTGGCAACACCGCTGTGGACAGCATCGGCGTCCTGCGCAAGCACTTTGGCTACCTGGCGGCTGCCAACTATCGCGTCGGGGACTTCGAGCTAGCGGCCTCCTACGGCTCAGCCAACGTTCAGCAGACGGACTGGGACCACGCGCCGAACAACCCACTCAAGATCAGCGTCACCAAGCAGGTGCGGGGCATCGGCGGCAAGCTCGCCTACCACATGACCCCCGTGGTGTTCTCGATCGACGGCATGAACCTCAACTACACCTGGCACCGTGGCGAAGAGCAGACCGCCAACGTGATCAGCGCCGGCATGGTCGCTGAATGGTAGGGGTGCGGCGAACCAGGCTGAGCGCCGTCCGCCTACACCCACCCACTCGTTGAGTAGAGGCTCTCCCCTGCTACCGCTGCGCGGTGCTACCCTGAGAGGTCAGTTGTTCCCCGATCTTGAAAGGGACCGAATTGCCTCAGCCTGCGGATAAAGGGATTGCGTGGGTCCGTTGGAAGCACCAACTGGTCGTGCGAGCATCATTTGGTTTGGTCCGGAGCGGTGCAAGGTTCAGCTGGAGCGCGCTTTCCGCGTTGTCGCTGGGGGTTGCGTGCGCTGAGGGCGTGCACGATCCCGACGCCGGCTCGGCGGCCCTCGGCTCGGCTGGCTTGGACGCCGGTGGAACGGGCGGCCTTGATCAGGGAGGCTCGGTTGCCTCCGGAGGTGGGGGCGCTCCCGCATCTGGCGGGAAAATCGGCGGCGGCGGCGCGGGTGCGGCGGCGGTGGCCGGCTCCGGTGGCAAGGCTGGCGCGGCGGGTTCCGGCGGTATGGCGGGTTCTGGCGGTTCTGGCGGTTCTGGCGGTGCGGGCGGTGCGGGTGGCGCGGGCGGCGCAGGCGGCGCGCCCAGTGTCGGGCACCGCTACGCGCGTCTCGTCGCCACCTCGGCTCTCGCGCTGAACAGCGTCTGGAGTTCGGTAGCGGAGCTTCAGCTGCTGACGACGGGCCTTACGCCGATCAGCCGTACAAATTGGAAGATCACCACGGACTCCGAGGAGACGGCCGACGAAACCGCGCCCGCGACTTACGCCATCGACGGCGATCCCGCCACGTTCTGGCACTCTGCTTGGGTCATGGGCGGAGTCGGGGACGCGGTCCTGCCGCACCACCTTACGGTGGATTTGGGCGCGGCGGCGACGATCATTGGCTTTAGCTACCTGCCACGCCAGACCGGACCCAACGGGCGTATCGCAGGCTACGAATTTTACCTCAGCAAGGATGGCCTGGCCTGGGGTACGCCGGTCAAAACGGGCACCTTCGTGGATGGCACCGCGTTGCAGCAGGTGACGTTCTGACGTTGAAGTTCGCCCTGCTGGGGCTCGCGGCTCTGGGGGCGTTGGCGTGCGCGTCGGACGCGCCGTCGGGTGTTGGGGCTGACGCAGGCGGAGGCGGAGTGGGCGGAAGCGCCGGCGGCAGCATGGCCGCAGCCGGTGCCTTGCCGGCGGGAGGCGGAGGCGCGGCGGCGGGCATGGCCGGGCAGGGCGGCTCCGCGACAGCGGGCGTGGGCGGCACCGGTTCCGGAGGCGTTGCCGGAGTGGCAGGGGCCTCAGGCGGTGGCGGCGAAGGCGGCGCGCCAGGTCCGCTGGTGCTCTCGAGCAGCGCGTTTCAGCCGGGCGCGGGGATCGACCTGAAGTTTCGCTGCACCGGTGAGAACGTCTCGCCGGCGCTCAGCTGGACGCGCGGCCCGCTCGGCACCTTGAGCTACGCCGTCACGATGATCCACGTTGGCTCGCAGTCTCTGCACTGGGTGCTTTGGGATATCCCGGCCGATGTGCGCGCTCTGTCGGAGGGCGTTCCACGCGTCGCCGAACCGGCGATGCCCCAGGGCACCAAGCAGGTCGAGACGAACATCGATGGCGCCACCTGGGCTGGCTACACGGGCCCGTGCCCCGGCAGCGCGAACCAAAGCTACACGTTCTTCGTCTACGCGCTCGACATCGCGACCCTGCCCGGCGTCACGCCAGCGTCCAGCGCCGTGCAGGCCGACGCCGCCGTGAAGCAGCACCAGCTCGAGGTAGCGGAGCTCACGGGCACGGCCAGTAAGCAATAGCGTTCGTGCCCCTCAGCGGCTCCGGGGTTTACGCCGCGCGGCACTTCGCCCATGCTAACGCGATGACTCACCGCGCTGTTTGGCTGCTACTTGCGAGCGCCCTGTCGGGCTGTCAGGACGCCACCACCGCGCCCACCGGGGCGGCGGGAACGTCGCAGGCCGGTGGCACCAACCCCGGCGCCTCGGGCAGCGCAGCCGGCGGCACGCCGCAGGGCGGCAACGTTGGCACCGGCGGCTCCTCCGTCGCTGCTGGTGGCATGGCGGGCGCTGGCGGCACCGCTTCGACTCAGGCGGGTGCGGCCGGTAGCGCTGGAGCCTCGGGCGGTGGCGGCGCGGGCCCCAAGGCCAGTGCGGGCTGCGGCAAGCCGGCAGGGCCGACCGGTGAGCGTCAAATGGCAGTGGCGGCTCGCACGGGCCTGTACATCGTTTCTCTCCCGCCCGGCTACTCGCCCGACAAGGCCTACCCGCTCGGCTTCGGCTTCCACGGCCGCAACCGCAACCACAAGAACTGCCAGGAGACCGACTGCGCTGGCTTCCAGAGCGTGATGGGCGGCGAGGCCGTGCTCGTCTACATGCAATCCTTGCGCGAGCCGCTCAACAACGCGATGGGCGGCTGGGAAGCGCAGAACGAACGCGACGACAACTCGAAGTTCTTCGAGAACGTGCTGGCCGAACTCAAGGCCAACTATTGCATCGATGAGCAGCGCGTGTTCGTCGCCGGCTCCAGCTCTGGCGCCAGTTTCAGCAATCTACTCGGCTGCCGCTATGGCGATCAGCTGTTGGCCGTCGGCCCCGTGTCAGGCGCCCTGCCCGAGAGCCAAAACTGCAAGGGCGCGCCCGCGGCCATAGTGATTCACGGCATCGACGATCCGCACGTCACCTTCGCCAGCGGCGTCGCGGCCCGCACCAACTACGCAACGCGCAGCACCTGCACTGACACCACGCTGCCGCCCATCGCCGGCATGCACGCCGATATTCGCGCCAAACGCGACGCCGAGCCCAGCGTCGAAGACGACGGATGCGTCGACTACCAGGGCTGCGCCGCCGCATCTCCACTCCGTTGGTGCGAGCACAGCTTCGGCGGCTACGACGGCAGCACCCACGGCTGGCCGCCCACCGGCGGCAAGCTGATCTGGGATTTCGTTAAGGCGCTGTAGGGGGTCGCGATGGGTCGACGTGACTGCGTGAGCTCGATCGCGGCACGCGGTAGCGTCACGGGCCGCCGCCTGCGAATATTGAAAGCGTCGACGCCAAACGCCGTGACAGGGAAGTATCTGGTCTTGCCGCTGCCCGGTGGACCGGCAACAACGATCATACGCGGGCGCGCCATGGGGGCTCAGCCGGTCTCCAGCGTCGTTTCCGACTCGGGGCGCATGTCGGGCGGCAGATCGCGCGAGACCAGCTCGCCGTTGGCGTCGATGATGCAGAGCTGCTCAAGGCGGACGCGCTCGGCGGCGATGCGCGCGGCAGCGAGCGCCATCAAGCGGCGCTCCCATTCTTCCTCGTCCTCGGTGAGGTCGAGGTCGAGGTCGAGGTCGTTGAACGGGGCGCTAGGGATCGGCGGGGGGTCGTTCACGCGCGCCTGCATGAACTCGCGCGGAATATGGAGGACTTCCAGCGTGGGGACTACATAGAATCGTCTTCGCGACGCTGACCCAGATGGCCGGAGAAAAGCACCCCACTGACGCAACGCTGCTCGACGTGCTCATCGACGGCTTCGAGAAGGACGAGGTGCTGCGCGGCTTCCACGGTCGGTTGCTCCCAATGCCGAACGAGGCAGCAGCCGTCCAAAAATTCACTGAATTCACCGGCGAAGCCACGCGCTGGAAAGGCGCGCCTCTGCGAAGTGAGGAGCGCGAAGAACGACGG
>JANNWK010001019.1:0-1683 GCA_031408355.1 Myxococcales bacterium | reverse complement strand
CCCATCTTGGATGACGACGAGGACGTCGTGGAGGGCTCGTCGCGCGGCAATTGGCATGCGCGGCTACCGGACGCGCCGAAGGAGTTGCTCAAGAGCGCGGACCTGAGCTTGACCCGAGAGGAGGCGCTGTACCTGCGCGAGCGCATCCGCCAGAAGCAAGGCGACTCGCTGCTGAGCTACCTGATCAACGGTAGCTGGAAGATGCAGGGTACGTTGCCGTGGTTGCATCCCGCGGCGGCGACGCTGCCCGCGAGACTAGCGAAACCGCTGGAGCACGCGCGGCTGTTCTCGGAAACGATGCATGGCGCGGCGCTGCTGTACAATCTGCAACTCACGGAGGCCTTGCCGCCGGGCGGGGAACGCGAGCGGAGCAGCGAGGCTTTGCGCGCTGAGCTGCATGAGTGGTGCGCCGAGCTCGAGGCACGCTCAAGCGCGATCAGCAGTTGGGACCATGACGAGTTCTGGAAGCGGGCGAAGGACAAGGCGAACGTGCGCGGCTCGACCGAAAATTTTGTCAATTCGTGGTGGAAGCTGCAAACCTGGCGCGATCCCGACCTGGCCATTTCCAGCGTTGCCGCCCGTGAGTTGATCGGGGCGCGGGAGCGCTCGCTGAAAGGTAGCCGGGCTCGGCTGGGGAACCAGCGAGCGCTGGAGCTATGGAACGGTACCGCCGGGCTCTCTCGGTTGAATTACCGCTGGGCCGTCACGACCGTATTGGGTCTACAAAATCCCCGGCGGCGCTCAGATCGAAAGGCACGTGCTCGCGCAGCGCCTCAGCAGCGACGTCGTGCGTCTGCACGCGCTGCTCAAGTCGCTCACGTTGCATCGGGATGGCGTTCGGGCAAGCACGGCAGGACGACTTCGTTCGCTACCTTCAAGACCGCGTACCCGAAAGCGATTGGGGCAGGATTGCAGCACTGGCGGCAATCAATATTTCTCCGACGGCGGGCCGGCACGTAAGAGTCGTGTAGCTCGTTCGCGAACGCCGCCTAGTGCGCAGCCGGGGGTCGACCCGTCCTCGTGCGCGGCAGCTAGGCCGCCCGCAAGGTAAACGGCAGCGGGTCCACGTTGGGGGCGTCCAGGCTGGCAATCGCGGTCTCAGCTTCGTCGAGAAGCTGTTGGAGCTTGGTGCGAGAACCGTCGCTCAGCGCGTCAACGAGGTAGCGTTCCGCGAGTTGCACGGCGCGAACCAAGTCACCAGCGCTAATCGATGCGGTCACAGCACCGAGCCGTGCGACCTCTCCTTGGACCGTGTGCGCACCGACGATCGCCGCGAGCTCCTCTTCAATTTCCGCGACGTCACGGAAGGCGCGTTCGGCCTCCCACGAGCCTGGCGGGAATGCCTCTGCCCGAAGGATTGCGCTCGTTACGCTACGGTTCAGTTCGTCGAGGCCCATCGTCAACCTGCATCATCACGCTTGGTTCAAGAAAGCGTATCACACACGCCGCCGGTGTGCCCCGCTCAGAGAAAGGCGAACGTCGGGCCTGCGCGATCTTTCGGCCAAGAAGCGCCTCGAGGTCCTGCTCGTCTGTCCCGCCGATCTCTAGAACCACCGTGGCACCGCTGAGCTGGTCGATCATCAGCCAGTCGGCACCTTCGGCGAGCCGCGCCTGTAGCCGGCGCTCGACGCGCCATGCGCCAGTCGAACAGGCGAGAGCCAGGCCGAGCGCCTCGGCGCCCTC
>JANNWK010001018.1:0-2525 GCA_031408355.1 Myxococcales bacterium | reverse complement strand
GGATACGGCGCCGGACGAGGTGTGCTCTCGGCCAAGGCTCGGGCGGCGGGGCGCTTGCTCCATCGACGGCCGTCGCCGTCACGGTGTCGCCGGAGCCCCGCTGCCGAGCACCGCGCCGCCCAACCCTCTCCCAGGTCACGATGGCCCAGTTGCGGCGCCGGCCCGCGCTAGGGCTACCCACTCAGTTTGTCGACTTAGTACGATCAGCCACTCCAGCCCTTTATCAACACCCTGCTAGTCTAGCTAGGGGATGCTGCCGAGCCGCGGCGCAAATTGCCGGAGCTGAACGTCGGGGATCGCGGCGGTCGAGGCTGGAGGGGTTGCCGTCGCTTATCTTTCCGTGATCGAAAGTGCGCTCTCGCGCATAGGTAGACATGAAACCTGTGGAGCTTCGTTGGGTCGTGCGGTTGTTGGCTTCAGGAGCGCTTCTGGTCGCCTGTGGTGAGGCCGCCGTCGCTCCAGATGATTCACAAATTGCGGAAGATAGTGCCGCTAGTGGCCGCTCGGGTGCCGCAGCAAAGTCGGGTTCGAATGGAGGCGAGGGAGAAGTTTCGGGCACTGGTGGAAACGTGAACGCAGCTTCTGGTGGCGGGGAGGCTTCGGGTGGAAGCGCGGCTCAAGGAGTCGGCGGCACGCGCGATCTGGGGGCGGGCGGCAGCGTGGCTACGGGCGGCAGCACGAGCCGTGGTGGTACCAACGCTGGGAACTGTGACGTTCCGGCGCTCCCCACGAAACCTGTGGGCTTCGGTGAGAAGACGACGGGTGGAGGCAATGCGACTCCCGTTGTCGTCAATACCTTGGCAGCAGCCGAAGCTGCACTCGCCGACTACCGCGCCGCTTTCAAAGCGGGCACACAGAGTGCCCTCGTGCTCCGCTACACGGGCACCTTCAATTTCGGCAGCATCACCGACGTGTGCGCCCAGCACATGAAGGCGGGCCAGCGGCTTTCCATCAAAGAAATGAGCAATGTAACGCTCATTGGCGCAGCCGGCTCGAGCGCAAACTTCGGCGTGCACATCAACAAGGCCAAGAACATCATCGTGCGCAACATGACGATGGGCTTGCTGCCGGGTGGCGATGAATCAGACGCAATCAGCATTGAAGGCAACGGCACCAGTGGGGACGTGGAGAACGTCTGGATCGATCACAATGAGCTTTTTAGCTCGACCAAATCCGATTGTGATGGCGCGGGCGACACGGAGTTTGATGGTCTCATTGACGTAAAGAAGGGCGCCCGTCGCATCACGATTTCCTACAATCATTTGCACGACCATCAGAAGACAGGGCTGCTTGGATCCAGCGACACGGACGACACCGAGCGTTACATCACGTTTCATCACAACTGGTATGAAAACGTCGTCTCGCGCAGCCCGCTCCACCGCTTCGGCTACGTGCACCTGTACAACAACTACTACAGCCAGATCACGAGCAGTGGGATCAACGTGCGCATGGGCGGCGTGGCGTTGATTGAGGCCAACTACTTCGAAAACGTCGCCAATCCAGTGACGTCCCGCTACAGCGACGGGGTAGGGTTCTGGGATTTGGTAGACAACTACGTGGGATCGGGCATCACTTGGACGGTAGAAGCGGACACGTTGGCCAACGCCGACGATTGGTCCAGCACAAAGACGTTCCCCACAGCCGAGCTGAACTACTCCTACACACCCGACACTGCCGAGTGTGTGAAGGAGCTCGTGACCATGAGTGCAGGGGCGATTCTTTCGCTTTGAGGGCGCGGGTCGCGCCTGCTGTGAAGAGCGTGTAAACTCGGCCATTGCCCAGAAGCCTGCGTCCTAGCCTCATTTTGGCGCTCTGCTTGGGCCTAGCGCTGGCGAGCTGCGGCGCGCGGACAGGGCTTAGCGAGCCGGAGGTCTGTTCGCAGCCGGGTCTCGTGAGAGCTTGTGATGATGCCTGCGGCGGCGGCACCCAGCTCTGCCAAGCCGGCGTCTGGCAGGCCTGTGAGGCGACCGTGGCGGAGCGCAGCTGCCAGAATACCTGCGGCTCGGGCCAGCAGAGTTGTGCAGCGGGCGTTTGGGGTGCCTGCGAGGTGCCTGTCGCCAGCCGTGGCTGCGGCGACGAGTGCGGCTCGGGCGAGGAGCGCTGCGTTGACGGCCGCTGGCTGAGCTGCTCCGTGCCAGAGGTCCTACGACCGTGCGTGAGCGTTTGTGGCTCCGGCAACGAGACGTGTCGAAAGGGCAACTGGGGAAAATGCGACGCTCCGCTACCGAAGCCCCCCAAGCTGAAGGCGACGATTCGCGATTTCCTGGATTCGCACCAGGATTTCGAAAAGAACGCCATCGGTGTGGATCTGGGCGTCGTCGGGCAGTGGCTCGGCCCGGATGACAAGCCCGTCTACCAAGGGCAACCGCGGACGCTCACCACGTTTGGTCAGGAGGGCTTCGACCAGTGGTACCGCGACGACCCGAGCGTGAATGCCTCAGCGCCGCTGGCGCTGCAGCTAACTGCCGCAGTCGACGATCCAGGGCTATTTTTCTACGAGAATCGCGCGTTTTTTCCGATCGATG
>JANNWK010001017.1:0-10344 GCA_031408355.1 Myxococcales bacterium | reverse complement strand
CGTAGATCCAGCCGAACAGCAGAGCCGCGAAGGGCTGAGCCGAAAGTTCAGCAAGGGCGACCTGGCGACGCGCCTCCGCAATCTTCAGCGCCGGGCCTACCACCTTCGCCACAAACCTATCGCCAATGAAGCCGAGCACTTCAGCCGGGACATCGGCGTCACGAGCGAGCATGTAGCGAAAATCCGGCTCGTCCGTAAGGCGCGGCGCCTTGCCCAGGGCCGTCGAGATGACCCGTTTAACGGCGGCCGGGCTGTTGGAAACCAACTCGAACTCGCCAACGACCGCGCGGTGCTGTCGCACGCGACCGTCCGGCGAGCGGGCCACGTCGACCACGACCCCTTCATGCGTGAAGCTTGTCGCCTGGGTACCGCCGTGGGCAGCGCCGTGGGCCGCCAAGGCCTTCAGTAGCGCCGCACGAAACAGCAGCGGACTCTTGAGTCGAAAAATTAGAGTGAGGTCGCTCCCCTCGTGCACGTACGGATCGCTACCGGTGACGGCGAAGTCACGCACGACCTCCGGACCGAGCACCCGCGACAGATCACTGGTCTCAACACCCAGCTCGGCCAGGTAACGCGGCAGCGAACCCCGTTCGCTCGACGAACGGTCGAGCAGATCCGCCGCTGGCGCACCAAAGTTCTGAACCACGTCTAAAGCTTCGGTGAAGCCGCCAAAGCTCCTCGAGCGCACGAAGTAGAAATCCGCCGGCACGGCCTGAGCAAGGGGTTCGTCCACCTGCTTGGCGCCGAGTCGCTTCGACAGCTCCGCCCAGGGGTGACGCGCCAAGTTGGGCCCGGCAAGCGAGGCGATGGGTAGCGTTCGAGGCAGCCTGGCAGCGGCAAAGACTCGCCCGCGGTGGGTGGCGAGCGCCTCCTGCAAGGCGGCCCGTCCGCTGAAGGTGTCCATCAGCTCGGCCAGTTCGCTCGGGTGGTTGCCGGGCTGGAGCGGCCCCGGAGTACCGGGTAGTCGATAGCGAGTGTGCAGCCGGGTCGCCGCAAAAATGCCAAATGCACCCGGCTGGCTGGCGAGATAGGCCGACGCCGCGCTGGCCCACGCGCTCGTGAGTTGGCGAGAAGCCTCACCCGTGGGCGCCGGGGCGCGAAAACGAAAGTGGTGCCCAGAATGAGCGCCCAGCGAGCGCGTATACGCGTCTCCGGCGAGCTCGCCAGCGGCCTCCGTCTTGGGACGCCTCAGCCAAAGCACCATCTCCGAACTCTGGCCTCGGCTAACCAGCTGCAGCGCCGCGCTTCGACCGGTGAGGCGCGCCTCCGTACCCGACCAAAAATGATCTCCCGGCGCCTCGGCCGCGAACTCGGGCAACACCAGCTCCACCACCTGGTGCTCACCGTCGAGGGCATGGCGGCGTACCTTGAGTGCCAACGGCTCGCTGTGCTCGATCGGTTGAATGCGCCCGGTCCGGAGTTCAGGCAGCGGAGGTTCGACTTCCTCGACGAGCAGCGCTCGCGCAGCGGAGACTGGCTTTGGCGCGGCGACCACGGTGTGCGCCAACTCGGGCGCTGGGCGGGGCGAGCCGCACGCGACGAACAATCCCCAAGCGCCCACTCCCCAGCCGCCAAGCCTGAATCGTGCTCCTGACATGACCCGTCAGGCTAGCACTCCTCGCCCAGTGTCAGGGAATCAACACAAGCTTCCCGGTCGTGCTGCCGCTCTGAAGTAGCCGGTGCGCCTCGCCTGCTTGCTCGAGCGGCAGCTCGGTGGTCGGCAGGGGCCGCAGCTTCCCCGAAGCGAGCTCAGTCAACAGCTGGTCCATGCCAGAATCGAGCTTGCCCTGCTCATCAAAAAGATACGAGAGATTGAAGGCTAAGACGCTCTTATTGGCGTCCACCATCGCCATCGGCTGAAATCGCGGCGTGCGCACGTAGTCCCAGGCCAACTTCAACCAGCTGGGCTTGGCGTGACCACGCCTGAGCATGCTGTGGAAACCGTAGACGACCAGGCGCCCCGTCGGGCGCAAGTGCGCGTAGCTCTGGATCAAAGTTTCAACGCCATTGGCGTCGAGCACGACATCGAAGCCTTCGGGTGCGACGCGACGGGCCTCCTGCCACAGCGCTTGCGAACTCTTGTCGATGACCTCGCTGGCACCGTAGTCGAGCGCCACCGCACGCTTGTGGGCGGCACCCACGACCGCGATCGGCAGCGCGCCGTCGATTCGCGAAAGCTGCAGCGCCGCTAGCCCCACACCGCCGGCAGCGGCGTGCACAAGCACACGAGCGCCAGGCGCCAGACGAACCAACTCGCGGAGCGCGTAGTGGGCCGTCAAGAAGACCGTCGGAAATGTGGCGGCTTGCGCGTGCGAAAGCGCCTCGGGAACCCGAAACAACTGCGCGCGCGGCACGCATACTTGGCTGGCGTAGCCTCCGAAGCGCGTGACGCCGAAGACCCGATCACCGAGCTTGAGGTCCCGAACGCCAGCGCCCAGGGCCGCAACCTCACCCGAGAACTCGAAGCCGGGCGTGATCGGCCAACCGACGTAGTCTCTTGCGGATTTGTAGAGCCCCAGCCGAATGACGACGTCGGCGAAGTTGACCCCCACCGCGCGCGTCTCGACCAGCACCTCGGTCGCTGCCGGGACGAGGTCGGGGCGACTCACGAGCGTGAGGCGCTCGAAGCCACCGGGGCGGAAAACGCTGATCGCCTTCAATGGCTACAGCCCGCTCTGTTCGATCCAGCGCTGGGGCACCGTCCCAAACGACAGAAGCCAGTCATTGTAGCGCTTGAGCGACCAGCCCAACTCATCCACCTTCCGGCGCTTGAGCCGCAGCACCTCCAGTTTTCCGAGCAGGTAGCTCATCGGCACGGTCGGTGCGGCCGTGTACCAGTTCACGTCGCCCTCAGCGCGCCCGCGCGTGAAGCCAACGTGCTTCATCAGGTGCTTGACCGCTTGCTCGTAGTCGAGTTCGCCAGCGTGGAGGCCGCAGTCCACGATGATGCGATGCGCCCGCCAGAGCGCGTCGTGCAGCAGATTCAGTCTGGCGGTGGGCTCACGATTCACCCGATGATCTACCGCCATTTGCTCGCACCAAAGCGTCCAACCTTCATAGAAGATCGAGTGCGAGAACCAGCGACGGACGGGGCTCGGGTGACGATTCGCAGCACAGAATTGCAGATGGTGCCCAGGGTAGGCCTCGTGCGCGCAGGTCGAAGGCACGCCAAAGTGCTGGCGCGTTTCCGCCGCTCGCTGCCTGGTCGTGTTCCGAACCAAACTGAGGTCGTTCACCCAGAACACGCCGACTTGGCGCGGATCGTAACAGCCGGGCGCTGAGTACGCGGCGGTGGGGAACTGATGACGGAAGAACTCCGGCACCGGCTTTACCAGCAGCTCGTCGCCCACCGGGAAGCTGACGATGTTGGCACGTCGGAACGCCTGAGCGACGCGGCGTGTCTCGTGCTGATATTCGCTGAGGAGGTCGCCCTGCGCCGGTGACCAATCGGCCGCAGCGCGCTCCAGGATGTCGCGAGGCCGCTTGCCCGGAGCGATGCGAGCGGCCTCGACCGCCATCTCCTGCTCCAGCCGAAGGACCAGCGCGTGGCCGTAGGCGAGCGCCTCGCGGGCCGAGAGATCCCAGCCCAGACGCTCGCGCATCAGTGCCTCAAAGGCCTCGCGGCCCAGTGAGAAGTCGCGCGGCTTTCCCGCGGGCGTCCGCGAAACGCGTTTACCGTACTGCTTGAAGGCGGCGGACGCGCCATTGAGCAGCGCCTCGAGCTTCCTGGGCGTGACCCGACCCGTAGCCAAAAGCGGCCCGCGAATCGCTTCGAACAAGGCAGGCGCGCCCTCCACCGAGCTCTGGGTCGTGTCGCGCCAAAGCGGGACGGGGCGCGACAGAAGCTCCACAGCGCCCTCCAGGTAGGCTGGTAGCTTGGCGAGCCGTGCGCAAATCGCCCCGGCAACCGGACTCAGGTCGTCGGCATGCCGCACCACGAGCTGGTGCACGCTACCGAGCGCGCTCGAGACCCAACTCTCTGGATTCCTACGGAGCGTCTGGCGTTCGTAGGCCCAGCTTTCCGTGCGAAGTTCGGCCAGCAAAGCACGACGGTCCAGCCAATCGTCGCCGCGCAGGTCATGCTCCGAGATGCCTTCGACCAGCAGCAGTGTCTGCTGCACCAACTGCTGCTGGGCCCGGATGAGCTTCTGCGAAGGCAGCTCCAACTCTGCGTCGAACTCGTGACGCCCGACGGCGCTCGCTAGGCTCGGGAAGCGCTCAAGCGTGGTCTCGATGTAGTGCTCGCCGAGCGCCCGTAGCGCGCGCGCCTGAGCGCCTCGCGGGGTCACCTTCTGCTTGCTGTTGTGGCGCGTGCTCATGCCGGGATGGCGAGAGCTTCGACGACTTGCGGGCCGCTGCGCAAGCGGGCGATGTCGAGTGGACCCACCTCACCGGCCAGCAGCTTCAGGCGCACCGACTTGTGCGGAAAATCCGGACCCAGAACCGCCTCGACCACCTCCGCTGCCTTTGCCGAGCCGCCGGGGCCGAGCGCTATCGTTACGTCGAGGGGCAGGAGATCCCCAACGAGACCCGCCTCCATGAGTCGAGCTTGCAGCGAGGGAGCGCCGACTTGCAGGCGCTTCACGAAGTGACGCACGTCCACGTTCTTCCCGAGGCCGTCGATGTTGCGCCGCACGACAAGCTCCGACTTGGCCAGAAACTCGGCGATGCAACGCTCGACGAAGCTGAGGCCACCTCGCTCAGCCACCACGGCGCGCGGTAGTGCAATTGCGTAGCGCGCTGCCGTGATGACCGCCGCCACGCCTTTGTCCCCTGGCTCAAGCAGACGTGCCTCGAGGAAATGCGGACCACCGGCGGTCTGCTGCTGCAGACGCGCTAGCAGCTCCGCGAGCGGCGGCGCGTCGATCAGCCGGATATCCACGTACTCGTCGAGGCTGGCGACGCCCAGCGAGAGCGCCGGACCAAACGACATGTCTGGCTTCGGATGAAAGCCCTCGGTGTAGGCCGTACGGACGCCAGCGCGCCGAATCACCCTGGGCAGCTCGCGGATCAGGTCCAAATGACCCAGCAGCGCGACGGCGCCTGTCTTGGCGAAGCGCAGACGGTAGCGCAGCGGAGTACTACCCGGGCGGGCAGGGCGATACAGCTCGGGCCGCAGCCGCTTACGCGATTCCGGTAGCTGCGGAGGCTCGTCCTCCAGGAGCTCGATGCCGAACACCAGCGGTTCAGGCTTCCGGTGCGCCTTGCCGGTGCGCTCACGCACGACGGGCAGGCTTACGCGCTGATTTGGGCTTACCGCACCCAACTTCCCGAGGAATTCCTGGCGGTCGCCGCGCATCTTCTGGAGGTCGCAAGCGATCCCGCAGTCGTAGCAGACCAGCCGGCGTGTCTCGGCTTGCGAGTCCTGCAAGTTGGTGGCGTGGATGAACTGACCGACGACTTTGCCGCACGGAGGGCTCGGCCTGCTCGCCAGCGCCTTTCGGTACTCGCGCGCCAGAAAGCCTTCCTCGAGCCCAATGTCGAAATGATCCCAAGGCAACCGAGCCGTTACCGGGATGGTGCCAAGGAAGAGCGCCGGGTCGATCTCGAAGTGTTCGATGGCCTCGCGCCACACGTCGAGCTTCATGTGCTCCTCCCAGGAGTCGAGGCGCGCACCGTGCTGATAGGCCCGCTCAATCACCTGACCGAGACGCCGATCCCCGCGCGCCAAAATCCCCTCCAAGATACTGGTCTCCGAGTCGTGCGTGCGCAGCTCAAGCCCCCGCACTCCGCGCACCGCCTGCCGCAAGAGCTGTTGCTTGCGCTGGGTTTCGGCCAGCGAATCCTGCGCGCACCACTGGAAGGGAGTGTGTGGCTTGGGCACGTGCGTGGACGCGCTCACCGTCACCTTGGGGCGCCCCCCGACGCGCTTGCCCACTGCCAGCGCGTTCTTGCCGACCGAAGCGATGCCGAGCACGTCCTCGTCCTCCTCCGTCGGTAGCCCGATGATGAAGTAGAGCTTCATCCGGTCGAAACCACGCGAAAAGGTGCGCTCGGCGGTCTCCAGCAGCTGCGCCTCGGTGACGTTCTTGTTGATCACGTCGCGCATGCGCTGCGTTCCCGCCTCGGGTGCGAAGGTGAGCCCCGAAGCGCGGACCTTGCGCATGTCATCCAGCAGGTCCTCAGCGAGTCCGTAGGCGCGCAGCGAAGCCACGCTCAGGCTCACCCTTTCGGGCGCCGTCTGCTCGACCAGTCGCTTGATGAGTGGAGAGATGCAACTCACGTCGGCCGTTGAAAGCGCAGTCAGGCTCACCTCGTCCTGTCCCGACTTCTCAAGCGCGCTGAGCACGGTCTGAATCACTTCTTCGGGATCGCGTTCGCGCACCGGGCGGTAGATCATGCCCGCCTGGCAGAAACGGCAACCCTCGGTACAGCCGCGCGCCACCTCGATACTCATGCGGTCGAAAATCGCCTCCGGACCGCCCACGGGACCATCGTCGGGAAAGGGAAATCTGGAGAGATCCTCAAGCAAACGCCGCTCAACGGGGAACGGTACGCCCGCCTGCTTGGGCCCTTTGACGACCAAGAAACCGGCGTCCGGCTCGAGCTCCGTTTCGTACAGCGAGGGCACATACACGCCGCGGATCTGGGCGAGCCGCAGCAAACGTTCGCTCCGCGTCAAACCGGCCCGCTTAGCCTCGACCCAACACAGCGCGATCTCGCTCGCGGCCTCCTCACCGTCACCGATCAAGATGGCGTCGATGAAGTCGGCCATAGGCTCGGCGTGCGTTGCCACCGGACCGCCCGCCACGACCAGCGGATCGTCTTCCCCGCGCGAAGCGCTGCGCAAAGGAATGCCGGAGAGGTCGAGCATCGTCAGAATGTTGGTGTAGGTCAGCTCGTACTGGAGCGAAAAGCCGACGACATCGAAATCACAGAGTGGACGTGAGCTCTCGAGCGAAACGAGGAGCTTGCCGTGGTCTCGAAGCTGGCCCTGCATGTCCGTCCACGGCAGGTAGGCGCGCTCGGCCAGCGTCCGCGGGCTATCGTTCAGGATGCGGTAGAGGATCCGGTAACCCAGATGGCTCATCCCGATGTCGTAGATGTCCGGAAAGGCCAAGCAGACGCGCGCCTCGACCGCCATCCAATCTTTGCGCCGCACGCCATGCTCGGCGCCGGTATAGCGGTTGGGTTTTTCGACCTTTTCAAGGAACGAGGCGTAGGGGTGATCGAGGAGTTGCATCGGGGTCCGTTGTCCCGGGGCCAGGCAGGCCGGCGGGGGCCGAAAGCTAGCGCCAAAGCCGCGGGCACGGTAATTTGCCGAGATATGCCGCGAAGACCGCTAGCTGGCCGTGCTTTCTTGGCCGCGTGCTGGTTATTCGGCTGTTCCTCGACGCCCACCGAGGGCGGAGCGCCCGAGCCCGCAGCGGGCGGCGCCGGCGTGCTCGAGGCCTGCCTCGAGTTTGCGACGCGACTTTGCGTCGACGCCGCGGGCTGCTGCCAGTCCGCGCACGACGCCTTCGATGAACCTGGCTGCGTGGAGGGCTTTCGGCGAACCGTGTGTCGTCCCGGCGCGGATGCTGTGGAGGCGGGCCGCGCCACCTTCAACGCGGGCGCGGTCGAGGCCTGTCTCGAGGCGCACGCCCGAGCTCACGCCATCTGCGTGCCCAGTTGGGCCGAAACCCTTGAGCTCAACAAGGCCATTTACGAAGCTTGTCGGGTGATCGACGGCACGACCGAGCCCGGCCGCGGGTGCACGACGCCCGTCACCTGCAAACGGCCCGAAGGCGCCGGAACGGCCATCTGCGTCAAGAACCAGTGCCAGGTCATTCAGATCCTGTCCGAAGGTGCGGAGTGCCCCTTCCCGTCGGAGACGGGCTCGGTATGCGACGCCGCGCTTACCTGCGACGCGAAAGGGCCCGAAACGCTTGGCTTGTGCGTGCGGGCGACCGCCAACGGCCAGGACTGCGACGCCAGCGTGCTGGAGAGCACACAATGTGGGCTGGGGAGCTACTGCGCCGCTGAGAGCGCAACCTGTCGGGTGACCGATAACTTTGGAGGCCCCGGGTGCGTGCAGGGCACCGAGTGCGTCAGTTTTCAGTGCGATCGCGTCGCTAGCCAGTGCGCGACGGCGCCGGCAGTCGTGTCCGCCGCAACGTGTTCGGGCCCGGTGCCCTGAGGGGAGGTGCCCCTTTCGGCCGACTTTGGCCGGGCGGAGGCAGGATCGGCGGCCCGCCTGTCGATTTCTGTCCGAATCGTCGTCCCCCGCTCGACCTCCCAGAGAAGCCAAAAGAAATTGGTCTGCCTCGGAAGCGTCCCGGCGACTTGAAGGTTTGGCGCTACTGGCGGCTGCGTTGTCAGGCGGCATCGGGATTGCTTTGTTGGAAGGACCTCACCATGAGACGTGAAGCAACAACATCCAGCGCAAAAGCAGGGTGTCGTTCGAGAATGAACGACACCGCAGGGCGTTGGCAGACTCGCCCCATCGTCGCGTCACTGCTTGCTGTTTCGCTCGCCTCGTGCACTGCCGAGGTTGCTAGTCCTGGCCGGACAGGCCCCATGAATGGCGTCGGCGGCGCAGGGCTTGGGGGAGGGGGTTCGGGGCCTGTGCCGCCCATCGGCCCTGTCTCGGGAACGCAGATTCGGCTGCGACTACTCACGGAAGCGGAGTACGCCGGGACGGTGCAGAACCTGCTCGGGGGCGGCAATACCCTCACGCTACCCGCACTGCCCCCGGATGTGGTCTTGAGCGATTTCCGCTCGATCGGTGCGACGGAAGTCAATCTGAGTGAGACGTCGATTGAAGCCTACGCCGCGGCGGCTCGGGCGATTACGGCTGAAGTCTTTGGCACCGAGGTGCGCTGGCGGGCGCTTGTCGGATGCGAGCCGGCTCCAGCCCTCGACGGAGCTTGTACTGCGGACTACATCGCGCGATTCGGCAGGCTGGCGTTCCGCCGCGCGCTCACTGACGTGGAGAAAACGAAGTGGGGCGAGCTCGCGAAAAAGCTCGCCACGATCTCGGGAAATCCTGTGACGGCGCTTGCCGAGCTGACCGCCACTATCCTTCAATCCCCGCACTTTCTCTACCGTGTGGAAACCGGGGTAGGCGACGGGCTGTCCGATCGCTACAAATTCAGTGCGGACTCAGTAGCGTCCCGCGTGTCCTTCTTGCTCACCGGAGCAAGTCCCAGCGACGCGCTGCTGACCGCTGCAGAACAAGGCGCACTCAACACGCCAGAGGGCGTCCGGCAGGCGGCGACCGCCCTGCTTTCAAGCGAGGGGTCGAGCGAGCACCTGGCGCGGTTCTTTGTAGAGTATTTGGGCCTCGGTGGAATCGAGACGCTGCAAAAGTCTAGCGAGTTTGTCTCCTTCAACGCCGACGTGCGAAAGGCGCTGCGTACCGAAACGGACCTGTTCTTTAAGGAGGTGGTGCTTGCCCCAGGCGCAGACGCGCTGGCCATGTTCGACAGTCCGCGTGGCTACATCAACGCCACCCTGACCGAAAACTATGGCGTGCCAGCCACGGGTGATGCCTTCCAAGCCTTTGATTTCCCGCCCGAGAGCGGCAGGGCTGGCATCGCCAGCAAAGGAGGCTTTATTGCGGCGCACTCCGGTACCGATTTGAGCTCACCGACGAGGCGCGGTGTGTTCATCCTCAAGAACCTGCTGTGCCAGGTCCTGCCTGATCCGCCGGCCGGGGTCGTTACGACTTTGCCTCCGGCGGAGGGACCGATCACGACCCGACAGAGGCTTGAGAAGCACCAAGAAATGGGGGGCGCGTGCGCCGGATGCCACGCGGCTATCGATCCCTACGGCTTTGCCCTCGAGCACTTTGACGCGATTGGTCGCTACCGCGCCACCGAAAATGGCCTGCCAATCGACGCGTCGACGACGATTGCTGGCACGCCCGTCAACGGAGCGATCGAGCTTGGTGCGCTACTGAGAAATAATCCGCTTGGCCGAGGCTGTTTGACGAGCAGGTTTGCCCGCCACGCCAACGCAACCGGCGACGTCGATCAGCTGCTCCTCGATAGCTTGACCAACGCCTTCGAGGGCCGAGCTTTCGTTTGGCGAGACTTTCTCGCCAGCTTCACTGCCAGCGAGGCGTTCCTGTCCGCGCCGAAGGACTCACGCACGCGAACCATTGAAGCGGAAGCACCGCCAGCAGGGCCGTGAAAGGGAGAAGCTGAACATGCTGAAGAAACTACGAGTCAGTAGGCGCATGGCCCTCCGAGGCGCACTCTCGGGGGTAGGCGTCGCAATGTGGCTGCCAGTGCTCGATGCAATGACAGACGATCACGGGGAGGCTTTTGCCCAGGGCGCTCCGCTGCCTACCACATTTGGGGTTTTCTTCTGGGCCAATGGCGTGCATATCGCAGATTGGACTCCTGGTGGCCAGCCCGG
>JANNWK010001016.1:0-3976 GCA_031408355.1 Myxococcales bacterium | reverse complement strand
GGCCGCGCTGGCCAGCCAGCCCGGCGACGTGGCCATGAGCACCGCAGCGGCTACCAGCAGCGCTAACCCGCCCATACCCACGAGCAACCAGCCTGCCGCCGAGAACATCAGATGGTTTGTCTGCGCGCGCGCCGCGTTTTCGAGGGCTTGCCTGGCCCCGGCACCCAGCGCCACGCCAGGGACATCGAGCGGAATGCGCGGGCCGCCGCAGACACGGCAGCGAAATCCCAGCGCCGCATGGGGTTCGACATCGGACAGCGCGCTGCAATGGGGGCAACGATGCCCCTCGCCATGCGCGGCTCCGCAAGCGGCGCAGACCTGGCTTCCGTCGGCGAGCGGCTTTTTGCACGTGGGACAAGCGGGGCCCTGGGGCTGCTCGATGCGGTCGACCTGCGGCATCGCCGCGGCCTCTAGCATCGCTTGCCCCTTTGGGAAAGCGGGGCTCAGACGGGCTCGCGGGGCCTCGGCTTCAGTCTCGACGAGAAGCCGGTATGGGAGTTGGTTTTGCGGGCGTCAGCCCTGGGTTGCCCACGCCGTCGGAGGGCCCGAAGGCCGCTGGAAGCCGGGGCAGCTCATCCCCGTGCTGCTCGGAAACTACCGGACACAACGATAGTGCCAGCCGATGTGGATGGCAGAGTGCCAGACCGAGTCGCCCTTGGTGGGGGCGACGAAGGCCATCTCCTCGACCGGAGTCGGGGGCGCGTGCCACGTTTCGAAGGGGGCGCTGGAGGAGCTCCAAAGCGCCACGCCATCTCCGCCGAAGACGCTGGCGTCCGGCACGGCTTCTCCGCGCGCGGCCTCGGTGGTCAGCAGCAGCTCTTTGATGCTGGGCAGCCGCCAGTCCTCGCGACCCGCCAGCGATAGACTGGCGCAAGCTGCCTTGGCTTCCTGCCAGGTGACTTTTTGCTCGGACATCGTGCGCTGCCAAGTCAGTCCGGTGACACTATCGTGAGCCGTGTCCGCGAGGTCGTCCGTGCCGAGCTGATAGCGGGGGGCAAAGGGCTCGCCGGCGACGCAGCGAACGCTCGCGGTCCCGTTGGACGAGCCCAAGTTGAAGGGCGAGAAGTGCACGACCCAGCGTTGAGCGGTATAGACGGGGTGCTGGAGCGACCAAAATATAGGCTCTGGCGCGCCAGCAAACACGGTGAGGTCCAGCATCGTCGCGCCCGCTTCGAGGATCGTAAAGTCGAGCAGAGTGACGAGCTCGATCGGTGAGGGCAGGCGCCAGTCGTAGCGGCCGCCGAGTTCGAGCTCTTCACAGACGAGCGGCGCCGACATCCACGGCACGTCGATCAACGGCTCGCTTTGCCAACTGAGCTGAGTGAGCTCGTCGCGCACGACGCTCGGGGCCGGATGGGTATAGGCGGCTGGGTTTGGAAGGTTTGCGGGCGGCGGGTTGGGCATGGGCCGGTAGCTCGGCGGTTCACCCGCTTCGCCGCCGCCACCAGACTCGGCGACGCTGCCGGCTTGCCCCGCGTGATCGAACCCTCCGCCGACGCCGCCCCTGCCCGCGCTCATGCCTCCGCTGCCCTGTGCTGGCAGCACAACTCGACAAGTGCTCAACACGCATTCCAAGCCTGCTTCGCAGCTGCCGTCCGCGCGGCAAGGCTCGAGCTGCTCGCCCAGCTCGGGGCCGCTTTGGGTCGAGCTGTTTCTGGTGCTTCGACCCGAGCAACTCCACGAGAGCAACACCACTGCCGCAAGCGGCCACGCAACGCTCATACGCATCAATCTTCGCTCCTATCCTGCGAGCAAGTAGGAGCTTTTGGCGCAGGTCCACGCAAGGAAATTACGCTGAGATGCGCTTTCTCACACCGCTACTGAGCGGTCGTGAGTCACCACTTAAGGCACCGAAAAATAGTTGACCTCTATGTAGCCCTCGAGTTGGCTAAGCTTGGGACCACCATTCGCCGCTTCCATCGGTCGGCCCGACCCGACTACCAATCAAGGCTGCCGGCGGGCCGCAAGATCCGCGCTATCAGCGTTTGCAGGATGCGAAATGTCATGCCCCAGATCGCACGTTGCTCGACGAGGAAGGCTGGCAGCGTCTCGCGGACCCCGCCCAGATCCACCTCGTGAAACCCGCTAAGACGCCCGCTGGCGAGATCCGCGAGCGGCACGTTCAGGGCTTCTGCCACTTCGTTCGAAAAGCGCAGCCGGCCCAGCTCGCCAAGCCAGAAGACGAAGGGGCGCACCGAAATGTCGGACGAACGTAGCGGCGAGAGATCGTCCAGCTGTCCCAGCAGCTCGGCGGCTCCAAGCTCGACTCCGACCTCTTCCAGCGTCTCGCGCCTGACCGTTTGCAGCAGGCCCGCGTCTCTGGGTTCAGCGTGACCGCCGGGCAGCGCCATGTGGCCCGACCAGGGATCCGAGGCTCGGTCGCTACGACGAACCAGCAGGAGGGTGGGCGCGCTCGGTTGGCCTGAAAGTACCACCGCCACGGCGGCGCGGCGGGGCAGGTCCAGTGAGGCGGGGCTTAGCCCTGCCAAGGCTCGGCGCACCCGCTGCAGGTCGATAGGCTCGTTCATGCAGGGATTTGGGCCAAGAAGGCTCGCGATTCTAGCACAGCGACAGTGGAATTTCCGTGGGCCTCTGGTGTAGCCTCTCGCCCGCCATGAAGCTCGTAGCCCCCGCCCGCCTGCTTGGCGCGGCGACCCTCGCGCTGGCTGTCCTCGTCACAACGGGACCTGCCGCCGCGTTCCCCGGTTTCTTCGCTTCCAAGAAGCCAGAAGTTCTCAAGAGCCACTCGACGCAAGTGGCCATCATGAAGAAGGGGGCCGATACGGTCGTGAGCATCATGCCGGACTACGAAGGCCCGATTGAAGGCTTCGCGATGGTTCTGCTGGTGCCGGCCGACGTCAGTATCGACAAGGTAACGACGTTGAAGCGGGACTTCCTCGACCGGCTGGATTCCCTGAGCGCTCCGCGCTTTCACGAGTACTGGGAGCAGGATCCTTGCGACCCCGGTCCGGTGGAGCAGGAGTGGGAGAGAAACCTCAAGGTGCAGGGTGCTGCTGGCGGCCCGCTCGGAGGCGGTGCTCCAGCCCCTGAGGCCGGGCTGCCGAAGCCCGCGAAGGAATTGTTTCTCGACGTGAAGGCGAAACAGAAGGAAGGGGAGTACCGGTTCAGCCTGCTTGAGCCGGGCGCTGACGTCGCCGCGTGGTTGGCGGGCAAGGGCTACGTCGCGCCTGCCGGCGCCGCCGAGACACTCAAATCCTACTCGGGACTGCGTCCCCTGATCGCCGAGGTGGACGAGAAGCGGATCGAACTCGTCGGGGGAGAGCGCGCGCAGCTCTCGCCGGTCCGCTTCGCGACGACCCAGCCCTTTGATATGCTGCCCAGCCGCTTGGGCCTGCTTAACGCGCCGAAGCAGCAAGAACTCATCGTGTTCGTGATCGATCCCGACGCCCGCTACGAAGCGAAGAACTACAAGACGATCTTTCCGCCCACCAACATCCACGTGGACTTTTCGGTCAAGGAGCGGACGGGTGAGTTCTATAACGCGCTTTACGACATCATTCTGGAGAAGAGCCCACGCTCCTTCCTGGCCGAGTACGCGTGGCCCACGACGGGCTGTGGCCAGCCGTGCGCGACCGAGCCGTTGATGGTGCACGAGCTTTTGAGTTTGGGCGGGGACGTGTTCGAGCAGTCCGTGCCCGAGGAAGAGCGTCTGCCCAAGGCCCCTCCGCTCAGCAAGGAGCAAGAGAAGGCGTTCAAGGACTCGATCAAAGAGCTGAAGCCCAAGGAAAGACTTGAGCGCACGAAGACCTTCAAGGCGGAGCGAACCACCGTCGTCGAGCGACAGGCGCTCGTCGCTCGCCACAGCAAGTACATCGTTTCGCGCCTACACTACCGGTACGATGCCAAGACCTTGCCGGAAGATCCGAAGCTGGGGCCCGCGGCACCGGCCAGTGGCGGCACCGCGCAGCCCATGGGCAAGGACGGAATTGCCGCGACCGACGTGAAGACGGGCGGC
>JANNWK010001015.1:0-3396 GCA_031408355.1 Myxococcales bacterium | reverse complement strand
GCCACGTGCACGCTTAGCGCGCCCAAGAGCGGAAGCAACGGCAGGAGCTGCGGCCGCAGGAGCACGAGAATCGCCCCACCGAACCCGATTAACCAGCGCAGGTGAGCTGACCCCGACCCTCGCCCCAAGTACAGCGCCAGGGCCGAGAGCAGGACCAGCACCGAGGCGGCCGCTGCCTCTGTCATCAATGCTGCGGTGTAGAGCAGGAGCGTCGGATGCAGCGCGACCATCAGCGCGGCAAGTCGCGCGCCAGCTCGCGAGCTGATGTTGAGCGCGCAGGCGTGCACACCCAAGACCAGGAGCGTGCCGAGCAGCGCATTCAGCAGCATCGCGACGAGGGGTTTTGAACCGAGCAGGCTGTAGGCGAGGCCAAGCAAAGCCGGGTAACCAACCGGGTAGTGCGCGGCGTAGCTGATCGCACCATCGGGCCAGGCCCATGTGTAACCCTGCCCCTGAGCGATCCTGCTCGCCACCGCGTGATAAAAAATCCCGTCGTCGGCCGGTGGGAAGCGGCTACCTGCGTAGAGAGCCACAGCGACGCGAAGCCCCAGCGCGATCGCGACAAGCCAAAGCCGCTCGCGCCGCACGGCCCTAGCCTCAGCAGGCTCCAGGGCTAGACTCAAACGGCAGCCCCAGCGCCACCGACGAATGAGCCAGCGACCAGCCCCAGTCGCCGCAGATCCGCCAGCACCTCGCAGGCGGGCAGCCCTACAACATTGCTGTACGAGCCCTCGATCCTCTCGATAAAGAACGCGCCGATGCCCTGAGCCGCGTAGGCGCCAGCCTTGTCGAGGCCTTCGCCGGTATTTGCGTACGCCAATATCTCCGACTGACTGGCAACACGAATGAACACCTGCGTCTCAACGGTCCGGGCCACGAACCGCGCTTCCTCGCCCACGCAGCTGATGGCATAGCGGGTGTAGACGGTGTGTCGGCGCCCCGCTATGCGCGAGAAGAGCCGCACCGCGTCCGCGCGATCGGTCGGCTTACCGAGCACATCGCCGTCGACCACAACGCTGGTGTCCGCCACCAGGACAGCGGCGTGAGGCGTGCTCCCGAGCCGCGACCGCACGCCAACGAGCTTCTCATGCACGATGCGTTCAAGGTACTCGAGCGCCGGCTCGGCGGGTCGCCAGGTCTCGTCAATGTCGGCCGCCAAGATCTGAAACGGCAGCCCGAGGGCCGAAAGAATGTCGCGGCGCCGCGGCGAGCCGGAACCTAAAATCAGCGGCGTGGAAGCATCGATCAACAAGTGCGGTCTCCTCTGGTAGCTTGCGCAGAAGTGCGATCCCAAGCGCTCTCGGTTCTCGGCTTGGCAGCGGGGCTCAGCCTACCGTGTGGGGCGCTCGCGACCGACGCCGAGCCCTTGTGGCTCCCACCTGATGCGGGTCCCTTCACGCTGCTACCGAGCACAGACGCCACCCCGCCGC
Source organism: Myxococcales bacterium (assembly GCA_031408355.1). Lineage (GTDB taxonomy): Bacteria > Myxococcota_A > Polyangia > Polyangiales > Polyangiaceae > PMG-095. Next base: position 1,966 of record JANNWK010001015.1, on the reverse strand, counting down.
GGAGACTTGGGTTCGAGGTGGCACTCACACTGCGCCTGCGTCCTGCGCTACTGCAGGCTCCGGCGCCGAACAGGGAGGGGCGCACGGTGAACGCGCTCCGCCTAGCCACCGATGGCGCAATGGCCTGGTCCCTCGGACTGGGCTACGGGCTGGAGGTTCAGGGCGCAACATCGCTCGGGCTATCTCAGCGCGGCGCCGGTATCAAGGGCGTGACGTCCCAGGACGCGCCGCCGCTCCCCAGCACCGCCACCCACGACCCACGCCTGGGCCTCGCCTACGCTTTTGGCGCTCCCGTCAGCAGCTTCGGCGCCAAGCTGCGGCTGGAGCTCAAGCTACCGCTGGGTGACGCCGACGCTCTGAACGGGGAGGCCGGGCTGGTCGCGAGCCCAAGCTTGGCCGTCGGCTGGAGGCCAAGCCATGTGGACCGTCCGGCATCCGGCCAGGCCCTCGCTCCGCCGGGTCCCATGGCCACTCTGGAAGTGGGCGCCCGCCTCCGCTCGCAGAAAGATTTCTTCGGTGCCCGCATCGGCAACCAAGCCTTCGTGGCTTTCGGGCTTGGCTACGCTCTTCTGCGCCCGCGCCTCACCTTCACGCTTGAGGCCTACGCCCTACCCGGCCTTGGCGGTGGTGCAACCGCGGCATACCTGCCGAGCGAATGGCTGAGTTCGGTCGCATTTTCACCGACGACAGAGCCGGAGCTAAGCTTCGGGCTAGCCGGTGGCGCCGGCATCCCGCTCTCCTCCGATTCATCCGGCGAGAGCTACGCGGCCTTCGGAGTGCCGGCGCTCCGCGCCCATGTGTTCGCTCGCTTCGCGCCCGACGCCGCCCAACAGGCGACCCATCGGCCTGTCCCCCGCTAGAACAACCGTTCATGCACGAAGATGCGGTCACCGGACTGAAGCGGAATGTCCGCCCCGCGCCCCTCCATGATCGTGGCGATGCTGATCACTACCGTGCGCGAGCCATTCTGCACGCGGCGCGTGAGGTTCACCTTGTCCAAATTGGCGATCCCCGTGGGTCCGCCGGCCTGAGACAACGCCTGAATCAGCGTCAGGCCTTGCGTGTACGGAAACACGCCCGGCTTGGCCACCTGCCCCATGATGGTGACCCGCCGACTGTTGTACTCCTTGACCTGCACGATGACGCTCGGATCGCTGAGGATCTTCTTCTCGATGAGCTCCTTGCGAACCAGCCGTCCAATCTGCTGCGGCTCAAGCCCCGCCACCTCCAGCGCCGGCAAGTAGGGCAGGTCGACCGTGCCATCGGAGGCGATCTGGTACTCCTTCGGTAGCTCCTTTTCGCCGACGATCTCCATGGTGAAGACGTCGCCCGGGCCGACGGTCGACTTCTCCGTGGGCGCTGGCAGATTAAGCCGCAGGTTGTCACGCGTCCCCCCGCAACCCAGGGCGACGACCAAGCCAACCGAACGCAGGAAAACCCGCCGTCCCAGCGCCGACGTCACATGAACCAACGTACGCCGACGAACGCTTGCCAGCGCTCGTAGTCGAGATCCTCGACACCGACCTGCTCGCCACTGACCTGATCGTACTGAAGCGTAGCGTTGGCTGCCAACGTGTCCGTGAACCGGTACTCGCCGAACATGCGCCCATCGATACGCAGCTGAGAGAAGGACGCCTGCTGAACGGCCCCGATATTCACATCAGGATACGCCACTCGCGAGACGCCAAACTCAAGACCAGCCGCCACAGCTCCGAGCAGGAACATGCTGAACTGCAGGTAACCCCGGTCCCTTTGATAGAACGAACCGTAGTAGCTGTTGGCAAAGGTCCGGGTGTAACCGAGCGCTATCGACGACACGCCAGAAGTGATCGTCGCCGACTCCAAGTTGGGCTTTGGCATCAGAAACCAGCGAGCCTCGGCGTTGGCCACCAGCGAATCGTACTGCCGAGGCTCCACCGCACCGGGTCGCGGCTCGTAGAAGCTTGAGGCCCAGCCAAGCATGCCC
>JANNWK010001014.1:0-2123 GCA_031408355.1 Myxococcales bacterium | reverse complement strand
GCGACGCGGCCGTCGTCTGCCTCCAGGCTCCGTGAGCCGCCGGGGCGAGGCCCCGGATCAGGGCAACGGCCTGCCCGTGGACCAGGGCAAGGTCTACCTGGAGAGTTGGTCCGGTGAAGACCTTACTCCCGTCGCCAACGTCACCCCGACTGACAGCGTCCAGCATCGGATCAAGCAGGCCTTGGCCCACCTCAATGGCCAGGATCCCGGTGCGGATTGGGACTTCTTCCTCAGCGCCGAAGGCGAGGTGCGCTGGCAGGACGTGATCTTGTTCGGCTACTCGTACGGCGGGCAGGTCGCGCTGGCCGCGACCAAATATGTCGCGCCCTTTCGGGCGATCATCACCGCTTCGCCCACTCTCCCGAACGACGCTGGCTGGCTCACCGCCATGCCCAACGTTGCCGACGTGAACAAGTGCTACGCGATCAACAGCGCGAGCGAGGCCAGCAAGTTCGACAAGCTAACCCAGGCGGGCTGGCCCGGCACTCCCCAGGTCGTCATGAGCGAGGCCTTCGCGATGCTGATGCAACCGCCCTTCATGGGCACGAGCAAGCTCCAAGCACCGGGCGGACACAGCGAATTTTGCTCCGTGGCCGGCGACCGCTACGACGTCCTCTGCGACTTCGCCTTCGGCGTGAAGCCGTAGACGAAGGGCCCTTCAACGCCCGACAGGCGGCAGCGGCACTATCGCAGTGTTCTGGGCAAACACGACGCGCCAGCCCTCCTGGGTCAGGGTGAGCACGTACGTGAGGCGGGTACGCAACATGCCGTCCGGCTCCGTCGGGCGAATCGGCGGCGGCAGCCGCTCGTAGTCGCGGAGTTCATAGTCGGTTTCCGCCAGCGCGCTGGTTGCGCCCAGCGAACGCACCCGGCGCGTCGTCACAACCACGCGGCTCTTGCTGAACAACCCACGAAAAAGCTCGGCGTGTCGCTGCTTGATCTGCTCACGGCCCGTGAGGCGCATGCCCAGGATGTTGACGAACACAGCGTCGGCCGCGAAGGGCGTCACCCAAGCCTCGGCGTCGTGACGGTTCCACGCCTCGGCCTGCGCGGCCAAGAGCGCGAGCACGGCAGCCTCCCCGTGCGTGGTCTCCCCGGACCCACAGGCGAGCGGGGCCAACACCGTAAGCCACAACCAACGACGGGCAAGCATGGGGGCAACCCATATTCTCGTCTTGGGGCCCGGGTAAAGCGCGAAGCGCGCTAGCCCCAAATCCGCCGCGATCCCGCGAGCCCTTCGAGCTACGCCAAGATCGCCGTCAACTCCTGCGGCGTGTGCCTGAAGACAGCGTGCCGCGTGCCAATCCCAGACGCGATGCCGTAGGGCAAAAGCAGCGTGTCGTAAAAATCGATGACATTGGCTTGGTTCGGGAAGAAGCCCGACTTGAAGTGCCCGTGCCCGCCCGCTACGGCGTGGAACACCCCGCTGAGGCCGTGGTCCAAACCGTATTCGGTGCCGATCACCACGAGCGTGTTGTCGAGCACGGTCTTCCCGTTCGCCTCGATGAACAGCGGATCATCGAAGGCCTTTAGTGCACTGGCGATGCCGCTCATGCAAAAGTGCTGATATTGAGCGATTTCTGGCAACCTTTGGCGATGAAATAGCTCGTTGTGAATGGAGTCGCTCTGCGTTTCTAGATCGAAATCGATGCTGCCGACGGCGCCTCCCGTGTACTTGCCCGTGAACTGGAGATTGCCGCCCTTGTCGGTGAAGAGCAGGCTCCCAAAGCGGGTGACGTCGCAGCGTAGCGCTAGCGCGAAGAGCTCAGCCTGGAGCCGAAACGCCTGCAAGTAGACGGTGTGATCGATGGGCGAGGAGTGCGGCTTGAAGACGCCCGGGAGCTGCGGCGTCTCGGGGGTTTCTTGATCGTAGGCCAAGCCCACGGGATCCGCGATGCCCGTAGGCAGCTCGCAACCCGGCGGCAGCAGCGCGAGCTCCGTCGGCACCAGCCGCTGCTCCACGTTGCGAATGCCGTCCAGGTGGACCTTCAACTTTGCCTTGGACTCGGCGCCCAGGTACGAGCGAGCCCCGATGGCAAAGCGGTACTCCTCGAGCACCGTGTCGAGGATGCTGCGCTTCAGGCGGCCGGTGCGGGCCGGATCCGGATCGGTGCCCGAATCCG
>JANNWK010001013.1:0-6043 GCA_031408355.1 Myxococcales bacterium | reverse complement strand
GGAATTGGTGGACAGGTGGACTTCATCCGCGGCGCCGCGATGAGCCCCGGAGGCAAGCCTATCATCGCCCTACCTTCGACGGCCAAGGGCGGCAGCGTAAGTCGCATTTGTGGGGCGCTTGCGGCGGGAGCGGGCGTCGTGACCAGCCGCGGCGACGTGCACTACGTAGTAACCGAGTTCGGCATTTCCCAGCTGTGGGGCAAGAGTGTGCGCGAGCGGGCGGCCTCCTTGATCGAGGTAGCCCACCCCGATTTTCGAGCGGAGCTGCTGAGCGATGCCAAGGCGCGCCGCTACGTTTTCGCCGACCAACCAGCGCCGAATCCGCCGGACCGACAGGAGCCGCTCGTCATACAGCTTCGCTCGGACGAGCGCGTGCGCCTCCGGCCGGTTCGAGTGTCGGACGAAGAGGCGCTCCAGGATCTGCTGTATCGGCTTTCGGATGAGAGCACTTTCACGCGGTTCTTTGGCTTTCAGCGCGTGCACCCGCGGGTCGAAATCCTCAAGCTGGTCGGGGTCGACGAAGCGCGCAGTGTAGCGCTTGTGGCCTCCCCGGAAGACAGCGCTTCGGGCGAGCTGATTGGCTCGGCACGCTACGATCTCGACCCAGCGACAGGCCTCGGCGAAGTCTCGTTCTGCGTAGCCGATGCCTGGCAGAGCAAAGGGGTTGGGTCCGCCTTGTTCGCCGCACTCAGCAAGGCTGCCATGCGCCACAAGCTCCGCGGGTTTTCAGCCGATGTGCTGCCCGGCAACGAACGGATGCTGAAGCTACTCAGTCGGCCCAATTGTCAGGTCGAAACCAAGCGGGTGGATGGTGTTGAGCGGGTCCGGGTGCTCTTCGAGGCGTAGGCTCGAGAGGCCCAGCATGCGCGGCAGCTCCCCCTCGCCGCCCTTGTCGCCTAAGCTTGCCAGCGTGAAGCCCGCCAAGTTGCCGCTCGGCTCAAGCTCGTCCACGCCGCTCTTCCTCTCGCCTTGGCTCCTGGCGGCGGTGGTGTCCCTGGCTTTCGGTTGCAACAAATCCAAACCGAGCGAGGCTTCGCGCAAGGCGCCGACTTCGGCCGAAAGCGCCCACGAACAAGCATCTAAGGCGGAGCCAACGCTCAATCCAGCGCTGGAAGCGTCGGTCAAGAAGTGGCTGGAGGGCTGGGTCGCCAGCCAGAACGCGGGCGATTTTGCTGCTTACGAGAAGTTGTATGCGCGTCGCTTCACGGGCCTGAAGAAGGTCGGCACGTTCGAACGGCGTTTCGACCGCGCCGGCTGGCTAAAAGACCGAGCCGGCATGTTCAAGAGGCCCGTGTCGGTGCAGGTAGCGGATCTGCGGATCCTCGGCACGCGGCCGCCCCTGCTTGTCGAATTTCAACAGACCTGGAGCAGTGGCACCTACCGGGATGTGGGCCGCAAGCGGCTGCAGCTGATCGACGAAGGCGGTCTAAAAATTACGACCGAAGCGCTGCTGGAATCGACCTTGAAGGTGCCGACCGCTCTCGCCGCGCACAAGCCAGAAGAGTTCAGCTGGGTGACGCAGCTGGCCACCAGCCAGGGCCTGATTCTCGAGAGCGGAGTGGAGCTGAACGCCGTGCACGGTTCGCCCCTTTACATCAGTGATGAACGCCTCGAACGCCCGGTGCTGAGCAAGGCGTTGCCTGCGCGCTACCAAAGCCTGCTGGGCCGGGCCTTCAAGCTCTACGCGGGTTCCGGAAAATCGTGCACGGCGCGCGTCGTCGGCTTCAAAGTATTGGTAGAAGCCGTGCCCCACTTCGGCATGGTTCAGGCTTGGAACGGAATGGCCGATGGCGTCAACACGGGCGCAGTGAAGGCCAGCCCGGCGGAGCGGGCCCTCGCGCTGTGGCGGCTGTCCGAAGCCGGAGGGCGCTTCCTGGTCGCGGAGCTCGATGCACCTTGTCCGGAAGGCCTATGGGCCCGTGCGGAAACCCTTCCGGCACCCAAGCTCTGGAGTTCGCGGGCACTCAGCCAAGACGAACTTTCCGCCGCCAAAAAGTTCGTACGCAGGAGCGCCGACTACCGCGCGCTCCAAGCCGATTTCGTCGCGGCCTTCGCTAAATCGGTACCTTGGGACGAAACCGGCGCGGCCTCCGAGCGTTCGCGCGCGTTCGAGGACGAAGCCGGCAGAACCTACTACTCGCTCCTCCTGCGTAGCGGGGAAGACGACGGCTGCGCGTCAGCTTTCGATGTGGATCGCTGGTTCCTGTTGCAGAAGCAAGCCAACGGCTTGGTCGTGGTCTCGGCGCCGGAAGCGGACCACGCTGCCGCTAGCATGCCGCGCGTGTTTGCTCCCGTATTCGCCGAACACGCCGTGGACCTGGACGGCGATGGTGAGCCCGAGTTCCTCGGCACGCGTGATCTAATGCGGCACCAGAAGAACGGCTTCACCGTCCTGAGCAACCTTTCTGGCGCGTTCTACGACTGTGGCTGTTGAAGGTTGGTGCTGGTAGCAAGTCAAGTTGCCTTCGCGGCCAACTGAGCCGCGAGCTTGGCCGCCGCTTCCTTTCGTTCGCTGTGGCGGTCGGTGAGCTCGTCCACGTGATCTCGAAGGAGCAACGTGAACTTGTAGAGTTCCTCCATCACGTCGATCACGCGGTCCCGATACGACGAATCCTTCATGCGACCGTCGTCATCGAACTGCTCGTAGGCCTTGGGGACCGACGACTGGTTCGGAATCGTAAACATGCGCATCCATCGACCGAGCAGGCGCAGCCCGTTGACGGCATTAAATGACTGTGAACCTCCGCTCACTTGCATGACGGCCAGGGTTCGACCTTGCGTCGGGCGAACCGCGCCGGAGTTGAGCGGCAACCAGTCGATCTGGTTCTTGAGGACGGCGGCTACGGCCCCGTGCCGCTCCGGCGACGACCACACCTGCCCCTCGGACCACTCGCTGAGCGCGCGCAGCTCTGCGACCTTGGGGTGCTCAGGCGGGACGCTGTCACACATCGGCAGCTCGAAGGGGTCATAGAAGCGCACCTCGGCGCCCAAGCCTGCCATGATCCGCGCGCCCTCCTCTGCGAGCAGGCGGCTGTACGAGCGCTTGCGCAGCGAGCCGTAGAGAAAGAGGATGCGCGGCGCGTGGGCAAGACCGGCGCAGTCGGCAATGGAAGTCACTCCCCTGGCCGCTCCCAGCCCTGCTCGCGCAGCAAAGCCGTGACACGTTGCCGGATGTCGTCGCGAATTTCGCGCACGCGTTCGACGGGCTTACCTTTGGGATCTTCCAAGGGCCAGTCTTCTCGGCGCAAGCCCGGCACGAAGGGGCAGGCCTCGCCGCAGCCCATCGTGATGAGCAGGGACGCCGTCCGAGCCAGCTCATCGGAGAGAAACTGCGGCTTGCCTTCGGCCAAATTGATGCCGACCTCGCCCATCGCCATGACGACCTCAGGGTGCACGCGGGTACCTGGCTCCGTGCCCGCGGAAATGCCGGTGGCTTTGGCAGGATCGACCAGCGCATTGAACCAAGCCGCCGCCATCTGTGAGCGACCGGCGTTGTGAATGCAGGCGAAGAGGACGCTTGCGATCTTGTTTTCCATCTTGGAACCTAAGCCCTGGCCTGGCTTTCGTTGTTCGGGGGCACCAGCCAGCGAAAGGTCGCCGTGGCCGCCGCAGCGCCGGCCAGCTGCGCGACGATGAAGCCTGGCGCGTCCAGCGGGCGGATGCCGGCGAAGGTGTTGCTCGCGGCCCGAGCGAGCGTGACGGCGGGGTTGGCGAACGACGTGGAGGAGGTAAACCAGTAGGCCGCGGTGATGTAGGCGCCGACGGCAAACGGCGTGAACGATGGGTGTCGCCGCCCGCAGCCCCAAATCACCGCTAACAGTCCGAACGTCGCGACGAATTCACTGACAAGCTGCGCCGCGCCAGCGCGAACGTGGGTGGAAGCTGAGAACAGGGGCTCGCTGAACATCACATGCGCCAGCGCAGCGCCCGCGAATGCGCCCAACACCTGCGCCACAACGTAGCTTGGGACGTCACGCCAAGCGAGCCCGCCCTGGCTCGCGGCAGCCAACGTCACGGCCGGGTTGAAATGGGCGCCCGAGACTGAGCCGAAGCAGAGGATCAGCGCGACCAACCCAGCGCCGGTAGCCAGCGTGTTGGCAAGCAGCGCGATCCCCACATTTCCTGCGGAAAGCCGCTCGCCCATGATGCCCGAGCCGATGACCGTCGCCAGCAGGAAGGTGGTTCCGAGCGCCTCGGCCACCGCTCGCCGTCTGATTGTCGGATTTGTCATGTCCATGCCGGGCACTCCTCACTCCGTTGTCGCATCAGCAGCAGCTGGACTTGCCGCGCTTGCAGCAATCTTCCCAGACGTAGTCGGTGAGGGCTCGGAGTGTCTTGTAGTCCGCCGCGTAGTAGTGAAAGGTCCCCTCCGCACGACTTGTGAGCAGGCCCGCAGCCACCAAACGTTTCAGGTGATGACTGAGGGTTGATGCTGGCAAATCCACATGGCTCTGGACTTCGCCAGCTGGGGTGCCTGTTTCGCCCGCCTGAACCACGAAGCGCAGGATCGCGAGCCGTACCGGGTGCCCCAAGGCCGCCAATTGCTCAGCGTGACGGTCCAACTTCGAAGCCACGCGCTGCTTCTAGTATTTTCGAATGAGCTTCGCAAGCGCAGCCTCACTCGGGTGCGCGTCGTGCAGCCCAACACGCTGCCGCGTCTCGACAGTCCGCGGGGACTTCCTCGAGCGCTCGCGGGGTGCAATCGACCACGTGACCACGGCTATCGACGGAGACTTCGCAGCATTCCTCGAACAAGCGGCGAATTTTCTCGCGCCCTCGCTGGACCCGCGACTTCATTCCCGAAAGCGACAGGCCCAGCATGTCCGCGGCCTCCTGCTGCGTCAGGCCCTCAAGCTCGGTCAGCGTGATAGCCTCGCGGTAGGTCGACGAGAGCTGGGCGACGAATAGCGCAACGCACTCGGTCAGCTCCGCTGCGAGCCCGCCGTCGTCCTGCTCCGATTCAGCGGTGTCGGCCTCTAGGTCCTGGTCAGCGCCGATAGCCAGGGGCTGGCGGGTCCGCATCCGCAGGTGGTCCGCAACGGCGTGCTCCGCGATTCGGTAAACCCAGCCGCCGAAGCGCTCGCCGTCACGCAGGCCCAGTAGCCCCCGATGCATGCGAACGAAGACCTCCTGCACGACGTCGTCCACGTCGGCTTTCGAAGCTATCCGACGCGCCACATACGGCTTCAGTCGAGCTTCGAGCTCACCCCAAGCGCCGCGCGCATCGCCAGCGATCACGACGGCCCGCTCTTGCAGAAATTGCCCAGGAACCAGCTGCCATGAAGCATCACGACTTACTTCTAGTATTTTCGAAGCTATAGAGCAAGCGGCGCTAGCTCTTAGCTTGGCTGGAGCGAGCCCCTCCGACAATTGTCTGCGTCCTTTTCGACTGTTCCCCGTCCTTGCTTACGGAGGTCACAATGGAAACCCAAGACAAAGACACGACAAGGACTCAGGTACGGGCCGCGTACGCTAAGGTTGCAAGCTCTGGCAACGGATGCGGCGTCGGATGCTGCGGTACGGGTGGGAGCGGAAGCCTCGCGATGGGGTATTCGAGCGAGGAGCTCGCTAGCGTGCCTGAAGGCGCCGACCTCGGACTCGGCTGCGGCAATCCTCAGGCGATAGCCGCGCTCCGCCAGGGCGAAACGGTGCTGGATCTTGGAAGCGGAGCTGGCTTCGATTGCTTCCTCGCAGCCCGGCGCGTCGGCAGCACCGGGCGCGTCATTGGCGTCGACATGACGCCAGAGATGATCACGAAGGCACGCAGCAACGCCCGCAAGGTGGAGGCAACGAACGTCGAATTTCGGCTTGGCGAGATCGAACACCTCCCGGTGGCGGACAGTTCGGTCGACGTGGTTCTGTCCAATTGCGTCATCAACCTGTCGCCCGACAAACAGGCAGTGTTTCGCGAGGCCTTCCGGGCGCTCAAGCCGGGGGGTCGCCTGGCCATTTCGGACGTGGTGGCGCTCCGGGCGATGCCGAAGGAGCTCGCCGAAAGCGTCGAGGCCATGACCGGCTGCGTCGCCGGCTCCGCGCTCGTGGC
>JANNWK010001012.1:0-2980 GCA_031408355.1 Myxococcales bacterium | reverse complement strand
TCTTCGGCATGACGAAGGGCGCCGCACCCCGGGGGCGTGGGCATAGACGGGAACATGATCAACACGCTCTTCGTGTTCCGCACGCCGAAGGGCCAGAACTGGCGAGAAATCGACATCGAAGTCACGGGCGACTCCCCCAGCGCGGTCACCACCAACGTCTTGTGGGCGAACGACAAGTCGGAATGGAACGCGAGCTTCCAGGATGCAGCTACGCCCCCGGCGCCGGGCGGTTTCCAGAGCCGCGAAGCGTTCCACACCTACGCGTTCGAGTGGACGCCCACCGAGATCAAGTGGTTCATCGATGACCAACCCGTTCGCACCAAGGCGACGGGCGGCATCGTGGCGATCCCGGAAATGTCCGCGAAGATCATGATGAACCTGTGGATCTTCAACCCGAGCGGCGGCTTCGGCGGCGACCCTTCGACGAACGTCTACCCCATGGTCGCCGAGTACGATTGGTTCCGCTTCTACAAGTGGGATGGCGACACGACCTACCCGTGCAGCGGCCCTCCCGCTTGCCTGCCTGAAGGTGATCGCGACCGCTCCAAGAACAACCCCGAGGACATGATCAACCCGTAACGGGCGAGAGGGTGGACGCGACAGATTGTGATCCGTGTCCGCGGCCGCGGACATGAAGGACCATGCGTGTCGCTACACCCTTTGGGCTCCTGATTGGCGGCGTGCTGGTCGTTGGCTGCTCGGCTCGCGAAACCCAGAAGCCGACGAGCGCTGCGCCAACGCCCCGGGGCGGCTCGGCCGGTGCCGGCGGGGCTATCGCGGCCAGTGGCGGTACAGGTTCCGGAGGCGGGCTCGTCATCGTGGGCACCGGCGGCCTCACGGAATCGCGTGACGACGGTCCTACTCCCGACTGTACCCAGGCGTGCTTAGACTTTCCCGAAGCGCCGATTTTCGACGACAGTGGGTCGACGCCCGTCCCCAGCGATGCGCCTGCGCTGTTCGGGGCTCCTGGCAATAGTGGCGCCAGCGGCGTGTGCGTGTTCGAGCCCCAACTGGGCAGTGGCACCACGAAGGGCGCGCTGTTTCCTGCCAACTGGCTACGTCCGCGCTTCCGCTTCGCGCCGCTGGCCGGTGAGAACCTGTGGGAGATCCGAATCCACGCGGCGATCGAAGCTCACGAGCTGGTCGCGTACACGACGACACCCAGCTGGTCGATGCCTAAAGAGATTTGGGACAGGCTGGCCCGCAACGTCCACAACCAACCCATCACCGTCACGATCCGCGGTCTGAATACCGCCGCCGCCCAGGCGCCGTCCCGCACAACTGGCTTCTTCGAAATCGCGCCAGTCTTCGCCGAAGGCACGATGGTCTACTGGGCGACCACCTCGTCCGCGGTCGATCCCGAAGCGAGCAAGCTGGTGGGCTTTCGAGTCGGTGACGAGTCCGTGATTGAAGCGCTCACCGTGGAACAAGCGGGCCAGCGCGGGGTCATTCAATGGAACGGCAACGAGCTGCGAACGACGCCGGATCCAGGGGCCGTTAAGGTGCCCGGGCACGTGCAGTGCATCGGCTGTCATGTTTCGACCCCGGACGGCGAAGCCGTGGCCTTCACGGACGTCTGGCCTTGGAACGAGGTGCTCGCGTCGGTTCAGGAGGAAACGGTCGGACAGCAGCCAGCTTACGTGACGGCCGGCGCCGCCCGGCTCTTGAACCAGCCCTGGCTCGGCATGGCCACCTTCTCGAAGGGCCTCTGGGACAGCGGGAAGAAGATCATGGTGTCCTCCTACGCGACGCGCAGCGGGGGCGCCTCGGGCGTGGGCTTCACGCTCGACTCGCTCGGCAAGGACACCCTGGCCTGGTTCGACCTGACCACCACCGCCGAAATCCCTTGGGTCCCGGGCGGCGCCGCGGCGCTCAACAACGCCATCGCCGCGTCAGAGGGCACCGCCTGGGGCAGGCTCAAGCTCGACGGCGAAACCGGCGCCGCTATCTCGCCCAGCTTCAGCCACGACGGGACTCAGCTCGCCTACACTTCCGCCACCAGCGAGCAGGACGGCCGCATCGGCGCCAACAACAACGCCGTCGATGTGCACCTGGTTCCCTATGCTAACGGTCAGGGCGGGACGGTGACGCCCCTGGCGGGTGCTTCCGAGCCCGCGGCTGCCGAGTACTACCCTTCCTTCAGCGCCAACGACCAACTCGTCGCCTTCACGAAGGTGGCGACGCTCGACAGCTTGGCGATGTACTACCGACCCGAAGGGGAGATCTTCGTGGTGCCGGCTGCCGGGGGTGCCGCGAAACGCCTCAGCGCCAACGATCCTGTGGCCTGCAGCGGCGAGAAGAGCCCAGGGGTAATCAACAGCTGGCCCAAGTGGTCACCCGCGGTGCCGAAGCACCAGAACAAGAACTACTATTTTCTGATCTTCTCCTCCGCGCGCCAGTACGACGGTAGCTTTGAGCTCCCCAAGGGCGGCTTCAGCCCGCCCGATACCCGCGCCTCGCAGCTGTACATGACCGCCATGATCGAGGACGTTGCCACTCAAGAGCTGACGACCTACGGCGCGGTCTACCTGTGGAACCAGGAGCCCACGACCAGCAACCTGACGCCCGCCTGGGATACCTTCAAGATCCCGAAGGTGCCGCCGCCCCCCAAGTGACGCCGCTCGCCGCTACACGCCACTCAAGCGACGAGCCCGGGCAGTGCGGCATTGCCTTGCTCGCCGAATTGCGTGACCGGGCTGCCGAAGGCCGTGGCAATGGACAGAAACAGCTGACCAAAGTGCGGCTTGTCCGGGTACACGACGTGCCGCCCCATGCTGAATCCGCCGCCACCGCCAGCCAAGATCACCGGCATGTCGTCGTGCTTGTGCGAGTCACCATCGGAGATGTCGCTCGAGTAGAAGACGAGGGTGTTGTCGAGGACGCTGCGACCGTCTGAATCCGGCAGGCTCTTCAGCTTGGTCAAGAGCGCAGCTAGCTGCTCAATCTCCCACTTGCCGATTAGCTTGAGTTTGCCGATGGC
>JANNWK010001011.1:0-3100 GCA_031408355.1 Myxococcales bacterium | reverse complement strand
GGCGTTCCTCGCCGCGCTCGATGAAGACGACGACGTGCAGACGCTTTACGTCGGGCTCGCCTAAGCCGAGTTCAACGCCGCTCTACGCGGGTATCCCGGGCTTGCGCCAGACCATCGCGAGCCACGGTTGCTCGGCTTCGGGCTTGCCCGGCGGCCGCAGGAAGCTCTTCTCCAAGCGGAAGCCTTGCGCCGCGATGACCTGGGTCCAGGCGTCCGTGGTGAGGTAGGCGCCATAGCGGTCCCCGCTCCAACCTTCCCAGGCCCCCTCCATGGCGCGCGGGTTCGAGCAGAAGAGCACGCCGCCCGGCGCGAGGCTGCGATGCAGTTGCGTCAGCACCCGCGGCAGCAGGGCGTGCGGAACGTGAAAGAGCGAGGCGTTGGCGAAGATGCCGTCGAAGCAGGCCTCGCCCAGCGACAGTTCGAAGAAACTTTGCTCGAGCACCTCGCAGCCGGAGTGCGCGCGCGCCATGCTCACGAACGCACGGCAACCGTCGAGCCCCACCGGCAGGTGCCCCAGCGCCTTGAACGCCACAAGATCACGACCGGGGCCGCAACCGAAATCGAGAAGCCGAAGCGGCACGCGCTTCGGGCACGCTTCGAGCAACGCCGCGTAATTCTGGGAAACATCGTGCTCGCGAGTCCCCTCCCAGAAGCTTTGGGCCCGTGATTCATAGTGGCCCAAGGTGCGCGCCGCGACCGCGCTGAGATCGAGGGCGTCGGCGTCAACGGAAGGGGGACTAGGCGGCGCGGGCACCCAGCCCCCGTACACCCACCCCAGCCTGGCTCCTACGCCTACGCCTGCTTGGCTGAGAGGATGCCCTCGGCTCCGCGCCGGATCCGCGCTAAGCTGCAAGCATGCGTCCGTTCCTTGGGTGGCTTGTCGCCGGCGGCCTCGCGTTCGCCGCGGTGCCCGCGTGCGGCGGCCGCTTTTCCGATGAACGCGGCAGCGACGACGACGCGAGCGGCAATCAGTCCGCCAAGGCGGGCCGCAGCAGCGGTGGCAGCAAGGGGTCGGGCGGTGGCTCGACGGGCGGCGGCTACGCGGGGGGTAGCCAACCCTCGGGCGGCGCGCCCGCGGGCTGCTTCTGCCCGGACGTGGAGTGCCCGCCAGGCTTCGGCAGGGTGCCCAATCCGGACGGCTGTTGCGCTAGTTGCCGGCCGCTTCCCTGCTCGGAACCTTGCGCCGGCATCGCCTGCGCCAGCGGTTTTCACCTGGAGGTAGCGGACGGTGAGTGCTGCCCCCGCTGCGTGCCCGATGTTCGCGAAGCGTGCGCCGCCGGGCAGGTCAGCTATTTCGATTTTCGCAAGCAACTCATCGAAAAGTACTCATCGCTCGGTTGCATCAAGTCCGAGGAGTGCGGCGTGCTCTGGGAGAACAATCGCTGCACCGCGAGCTGCGGCGTGCCGCTTCCGGCCGCCTTCGTCAATGATGCGACGGCGAACTTGAAGGTGTTTGCCGAAATGAGCTGCGCCAGCTGCGGGCCGGTGCCCATCCCGCCGTGTCCAGCCCCGGCCCCGCTGTATTGCGGCGACGGCGCCTGCAGGGGACTCTGAAGAAGCAGCGTTGAGCCGGGAGGGCCGAGCTCAGTTGACGCGCTGCCAGCTCGACCCCAGATTGGTGGTGATGCTCGTTTCTCTGCGATCGTTCCCCGCTGCGGCATGAGCACGTTCTTCCTCGTTTCGTTGGCGGGCTGGCTGCTGGTCGTCGGGGTTGCGCTGCTTCGCTCGCGCGCCTACGCGATTTTTCGCGGCGTCACGCTGGGTCTCCAGGTGGTGTTGGCCAGCGCGCTTGCCCCGCGTTTTCAGCCGTTATTTCTGGTATTCTGCTACCTGCAGGCGTCCGTCTTCGCGCAGTCCCTAGGCCTCGTCCGGCCGCGGATGCGACGCCTCCCCTACCGTGTGCTCGTGAGCATGCCCGCTGCCTTCTTCGGAGCCGGTACGCTTTTGGCGCTGCCGTGGGTGGTCGTGGGCGCGTTCGGAGTGGAGCTACCCTGGCCATGGCTGCCTTACGCCGCCGCAGCCGTGGGCGTGTTCCAGTCCTTGCTCACGCGCGAGGAAGCTCGCGACATTGTGGTCGGTGACCGGCAAGTGGTGACGGGCCTCTCACGGCATGCCAGCGGCGAGGCTCGGGAAGCGCGGCCGCTCCGGCTCGTTCAAATTACCGACCCGCACCTCGGCCCGTTCATGTCGGTGGAACGCCTCGCCCGCATCTGCGCCCGCGCCGTCGCCAAACAGCCGGACCTCGTGGTGCTCACGGGGGATTTTCTGACCATGGAGTCGCAGGCCGACCCGCGCCTGCTCGCGCAAGCGCTCGCCCCGCTTGCCGCCCTACCAGGGCGGGTCTTCGCGTGTTTGGGCAATCACGACCACGAAGCGCCCGCCACCGTCAAGAGCGCACTGGCGAGCCATGGCATCCGCCTTCTCGTCGACGAAGCCGCGCTGCTTGAAACCGCCGCCGGCCCTGTCCAGCTGCTCGGTATGGACTTCGTTTGGCGTGAGCGCAAAGCCCACCTGGCGCGCGTCTGCGCCGAGCACCCCCGCGCGCCCGGCGCGCTGCGGCTGGTGCTCCTGCACGATCCCAGCGCCTTCGTGCACCTGCCGGAGGGCGAGGCCGATCTGGTGTTGTCCGGTCACACGCACGGCGGGCAGGTGGGGCTCGTCAGCCTGGGCCTGCCTTACACGATGATGCGCGTCTTCGTGCAAGCGCCCGATCACGGGCTGTGGGCGCGCGGGACGGATCGCCTGTACGTGCACCGCGGCACCGGTCACTACGGCTTTCCGCTGCGACTCGGCGTGCCGAGCGAGGAAAGCGTGCTGTCGGTGCATCGCGCCAGCGCCTAGCCCTGCTAGAGCCGCTCCAGGAACTCCGGATTTTCTCCCAACACATTGCTACTGGCGAGCTCCGCCGGACTGAGCGCCGCTGTGTAAATGCGAAACTCACGAAAGCTGCCCCCGAAGCCCGTGTCTGGGGCGAACTGCGAACGACCCAGCCAATTGTTCACGTCTCGTATCGTGGAGAGCGGTTGCAGGAGCGCCACCGTACCCTGAAGCTCCCCGTTCATGTACAGGCGCAGCTCCTGCGCCGCTTCGTCCAGCGTAA
>JANNWK010001010.1:0-3118 GCA_031408355.1 Myxococcales bacterium | reverse complement strand
TACCCGGGTCTTCCTTGGCGATGATGGTGTCCATCTGAATCACCGGAATGCCCTTCTTGATCATTTGCGAGACGGGGTCGACCAGGGTGTCCATCCCGAAGGCTTGAATGGCGACGTAGTCCCATTGCTTGGTCGCCATGTCGTCGACGGCCTTCCTCTGCTTGTCGATGCTGAGCCCACCGTCGTACCAAGTGACGTCGATGCCGAGCCACTTGGCCCACTGTTCAGTGGTCGACTTGCCTTGTGCCGGCCAGGAGTTGGCGAGCCCTGCGTTGACGAACGCGCACTTGAGCGGCTTGCCGAACGCGTAGGTGCCGCCGCCCGCGCTACCCGCAGGTGCCGCCTGCCCGCCCGCGCTACCCCCGCCCTTTGAGCAGGCAGCGAGCGCCAAGGCTCCGAGCGCCGCGCCGCCTAGACCTCGCCGCGTCAACTGCTCGAGAATTGCGGACATGCCTGAATTCGTCGATTCATTGTCACTCATGTTGTCTCCTTTGCGGCGAAGGACCGCTCTCACGAAGGTGGGTCGCCTTGCGTTGCCAGGGCCTCTGGGCGCGTGGGGCGGGCCGGACTGTAGGAGAAAAACGGCGCCCGCAACAAGCGAAAGGAGCCCGAAGCGGGCAGCTGTCTGGGGCCGCGAAGCCGCGGGACTGGGGTCCGCGGGGGTGCTCTGCTTACAGCCTCGTTTTGCCTTCCCGCCAATCGACGACCACGCCGCGATAGTTGTCCTTGTCGGCCAGCATGCCGCGATAGGCGTCGCCCAAGGCCTCCGGCGCGACGACGTGACTGACCAGCGTGCGCACCTTGAGCTTCTCGCTGCGGATAAGCTCAAGAGCAAGCTGCAAATTGCCCTCGACCGAGTGCGCCACGCCCCGCGTTGACTGGCGCGGCAGCTGCCACTCCAAGGCCCCCCGCACCACGAGTGACTGCATATGCACTCGATTGAGCAGGTCCGTCAGATTTCCCTGCAGCGGCGCTCGCGGCGAGCCCAACAGCACGACCTGGCCATACTGGCCAGCGACGGCTAGGGCGTTTTGAATGACCGCGGAGTGGCCGACAGAATCCACGGCGATCCTGACGCCCTCGCCGTGGGTCAGGTCGAGCAAGGCCTGCACTTGCTCTTCGGCGGCCACGTCAAGCGCTACCGCCACGCCCGCCGCTCGCGCGGCCGCGCAGCGCCCAGGGCTCGTGTCGAGCCCAATCACTTGCGCCCCCGACAGCTGGTACAGCAGCGCGGTGATGCTACCGACCAGGCCGAGACCGAAGACGGCCACGCTGGCGCCGAGAGCAACGCCCGAGAGCTGCGGGGCCGTCAGGGCGATAAGCACGATGCGCGCCACGGCCGCGTCCAGCGCGTCCACGTCCTCGGGGATTGGAAAGATCCCGTTCATGGGCTTCGTCCCCGAGTAGTCGTAGACCTGCAGTGAGGCGTGTTTGCCGAAGCAGAAGACTCGCTGCCCAGTCTTCAGGTTGGGCTCGCTCGCGCCCACGGCCTCCACGCGACCGACCAAGCCGTAGCCGGGTCGCCACGGGTAGGAGTTCCAGCGCCCCGGGATGTACACGTTCTTGGACAGCGCGGTGAACGCTGCCAGTTCGGTGCCGGCGCTCACCATGGTGGCTTCCGCCCGAATGAGCGCTTTGCCAGCGGCCGGGAGCAGGGACAGATCGAGTTGTTCGGTGTGGAGCTCGAACACTTCTTTATCGGGGATGAGTGCGTAGCGCGCTTGCACGATCGTTCTTTCTACTCGGTGGGGTCTAGGCTGATCAGCTGGCGGCTCGCGTGGGACTTCAGCGCGGCCTCGCTGATTTCCAGCTGGCATAACACTTCTGCGAGCGGCACCGGCGACGGTTTTCCTTCGAGGATGGCCGCCGCGACCCCTTGGTAGAAAAGGCGGTGATCACCGGGAAGGCTTTCAACGCGCTCTTCCGCAAGCTTGTCGTTCGCGAGCAGCCGGAGCCGGCCCCAGTTGGCGGGTGCCTCTTCGCCCCATTCCGGTCCGATCGGAAATGCGCCCGTGGCGAGTTGAGCTTCCTGGGGATCGAAGCCCGACTTGTCGAAGGAACCGTGCTCCCCGCGCACGCGCCAACGCCGATCGCCGAACGCGTCGAGCTGGTCGACCTCGAGCAGCACCTCCAGCCCGCCTTCGTACAGGAGGGTAAGCCGCACCTGGTCGTGGACCGGACTGCCCGGGCGACGGCGTTCAATGCGCGCGAAGACCTGGCTGGGTCTGCCAAACAGCACGACGGCCTGATCGATCAGATGCGGACAAAGATCGTAGAGGGGACCGTTGAAGTCTGGTTCCGCTTTCCACGCGACTCGCACCCGGGGCCGACCCTGGTACTTCGACCAGCTGCTCTCGTAGTAGTGAAGGGTGCCCAGTCGCCCTGAGCGGACTAGCTCCTGCACGGTGCGAAAGTCGGCGTCCCAGCGCCGATTCTGGAAAGGGACGACGAGCCGTTGGGCGGCCGCGCTCGCTGTCATGAGGCTCCTGACCTCGCGAGAAGTTTGCGCGAGCGGCTTGTCGCAGACGACGTGCTTGCCGGCGGCCAGGGCCATCCGAGTTTGCTCCACGTGAAAGCGATTGGGAGAGGCGATGACCACGAGATCGATGGCGGGGTCTGCCAGCAGCTCCGCGACCGTGTCGACGCGTCGGGCGGCGGGGAACAGCTCACGCTCAAGGGGACGCGACGTCACGACCGCGACCAACTCGAGTTCAGGCAGTACCTCGATGAGCGGCGCGTGCAGCGTGCGTCCAGCGAGACCCCAACCCACGAGCCCAACACGGAGGGGGCGGGAAGGCATGCGCGCCAGCCTAGTCGCGATTCGCGCTACAATGTCGGTCATGAATGCTCGGGTCCCGTTCTCTGCCGTCTGGGTGCTGTCCCTCGCGCTGGTTGTTGGGTTCGGTTGTGCTGGAAGTTCCGGCACGGGCACCGGCACAGCAGGCGCCGGCGGGGTGGGCATGAGCGCCGCGGGCGCAGCGGTTTCGGGCTCGGGCGGGAATGGGACGGGGAGCGGCGGGGATCCATCCGGCTCCGCCGGCGCTCACACGACGGGCGGTGAGCTTGCGGCAGGCGGCGAGCTTGCGGCAGGCGGCGGCGCGGCGGGCCTCGGTGGATC
>JANNWK010001009.1:0-16042 GCA_031408355.1 Myxococcales bacterium | reverse complement strand
CATTGCCGTTGTCGATCAGGTAGGCAATGAGACCACGTTCGGGCATCGTCGAATCATTCTGTCCAACGAGCTCGGCCCGATCGGTCTGGGCTCGACGGGGCCAAGCGGCACTTCCTGCATGCAGAACATTGGGGGTACGGGAGACGCCGGCAAGACCTGGCTGGCCTGGCCAGCCCCGGGCGTGTTCCCGCTACAGGCATACTCGGCTGGCGGAGCCTCCCTGGGCGAAACGGGCTGGTCCATCCAGAGCCAGGACATCGAGCTTGCAGGCGCCGAAGTCACCATCACGCGGGCTGGGACGAAGCTCGCCGTGACGGTCGAAGCCCTGACCGGAAACTACGGCAACACCAACGCCATTCGGATCCTGCCGAACGGCTGGCAAGCCAGCGCGGGGGTCTACGCCGTCAGCGTCACCGGCGTTTCACCGACCATTGCCTACGAGGTCGCCATCGTCGACTGCGACTAACCTGGAATGGCCGTCAGCACGATTCCTCAGGCTGTGCACGTTTACGGGCCCCTGCGAGCGATCCCAATTCAGGGACACGCCCCAGGCCGCGCCTTGACCGTCGCGCCCGAAACGGACGGGCCAGGCTGGCACTGGCGATCCCGCAGGCGAGGCGCTAGGTACGAGGCTCACGCTCAAGGACGCCATGAAATACAAAAGACTCGGTAGCGCTGGGGTGAAGGTCTCGGAACTCTGTTTGGGCGGCATGACCTTCGGCGAAGCGGACGAGAAGTCGTTCATGCACAAGATTGGCAGCGACGAACAAACGTCGTTCAAGGTGATGAATCGCGCGCTAGAGCTGGGCGTAAACTTCATCGACACCGCCGACGTGTACGGACAGGACGGCTTGAGCGAGCGAGTGATCGGCAAGTGGTTCGAGCGCGACCAACGCCGTAGCGAGGTCGTGTTGGCGACCAAGTTTCGCTTCGCGATGGGCGATGGCCCGAACAAGAGCGGCGGGTCGCGCTACAAGCTCATGCGTTGCGCGGAGGAGAGCCTGAAGCGCCTCAAGACCGACCGCATCGATCTCTATCAGATCCACATGCAAGACATCGACACGCCGGAGGAGGAAACGCTGCGAGCCCTGGACGACCTGGTGCGACAGGGCAAGGTCCTCTACATCGGGTGCTCCAACTACGCCGCATATCGGCTGATGGACTCGCTGTGGAAAAGCCGCGCAGCTGGCCTCACCAGCTACGTCACCCTCCAAGCCGAATACAGCTTGGTGGCCCGCGACCTGGAACGCGAGCACGTCCCGCTCTGTCGGGAAACGGGCCTCGGCATTTTGCCTTGGTCGCCTCTGGCTGGCGGCTTCCTGAGCGGCAAGTACGACAAGTCCCAGCCCCTGCCGAGCGGGACGCGCTTCGAGAAGGTGAAGGAACGCTTCGCTCGCTTCGACAACGAAGTGGGTTGGCGCACGCTGGCCGCGGCCAGAGCGATCGCGGCGGAGACGAGCTCCTCGGTGTCGGCGGTGTCCTTGGCTTGGCTGCTCAGCAAGCCGCAGGTCACGTCGACCATTTTTGGAGCGCGGAACCTGGAGCAACTCGAAGCTAACGTGAAAGCCAGCGAGCTTTGCCTGAGCCCAGATCAGCTGAAACAGCTGGACGAAGCCTCGGGATTCGAGGCCGGTCACCTTTACCGTTTCATGGGGAATGTGCAGGGCAGGTGGTGAGCCCGGTCGTAAACCTGCGGGGGGCTATGAAGCTGCTGGGCTTGGCCAGCGTCTAACCTGACAATCGGGGTCCCCGGCTTGCTCGTGCCATCGAACCCACTAAGCTGGCCGGGCGATTCGTCCCAGTTACCCTCAGGAGGCACCCTCATGCTGCGTCTGCGCTGGCTCTTTCCCTTGCTTGGTCTGTGTTCAGCAACCGCGGTCGCCTGCAGTGGTGACGGCGAAACGGCGGCTGGCGGTGCTGGCGGTGCTGGCGGTGCTGCTGACGCGCCAGGCGGAGCCGGGTCCGGCGGCGAGCCGCTGGGCGAAGGCGGCGGCTGCGCGAGCGATGGTAGCGCCGCGGTCGTCGTGGAGATCAGCGGACTCCCGACGGGCGTTTTGGCCGATGTCCTCATCGAGGGCCCCGACGATCTCGCCGTGGACGAAGCGGGAACCTTGGAAGGCGTCGCCGCTGGCGCTTACAAGGTGACGGCCGCCAGAGTCTTCGATGAAGATCCGATCGTGCGCACCGTGTACGACGCGAGCGTGAAAGAATCGCAGTTTTGTCTAGAAGCCGAGGGCTCGCGCACTATCGAGGTGACGTACACGGCCATCCCGAGCAGCAACAAGCTTTGGATGCCGACGGCCGCCGACGACGAGTTGGCCGGCTTCGCCTCCGAGCTCCTCGCCGATTCCGGCTCCACGCCGGCCACCGTGCTGATCGACGGCCCCGCTGGGGGGGCTGTGGCGTTCGATCGAGACGGCAATCTGTGGTCGTTCGGGCCGACCGTGGCCGACCCCCACGTGGTGCGCTTCGCTGCGGCCGACTTGGGAGACACCGGCTCGCGCGAGCCCGATATCTCTATCAACGTACCCGAGGTGGCCTGCATACCCGCCATGCGCAGCCTGGCCTTCGACGCGGCCGGGAACCTGTGGCTCAGCGTGTGCGGGGACCAAATCATGCGCTTGGCCGCCGCAGACCTCACCGGCTCAGGCGACAAGGTCTCCGACGTGCTCATCGACGGCCTGATCGACAATGAGGGCTTGGCGTTCGACGCCGCTGGCAACCTTTGGGTCGCTGGAGGCCCTGCCCTCGTCCGCTACGACGCCGCGCGACTCAGCGACTCCACCGGTGACGCCCCGGACCTCGCGCTTAGCCTGCGCGACGCGCTCGACACCGCCAACATCAAGGCCAACCACTTGGCGTTCGACGCGGACGGCAACCTGTGGGGCAGCGACTTCGGCGCCAACTGGCTGCTGCAGGTGGCCGAAGCGGATCTGGCGGGAGTCGGCGAACAAGCCGCGCTCGCCAGCGTTTCGATCGCCATCACCGTCACCGCACTGCTCAATGCTCCGGCCTTCGACGACGGCGGGGGACTGTGGTTCGGTCTCGACAGCGGGCACATTGGCCGGCTCTCGCCCGCTCAGCTCGCAGTCAGCACGGGCCCCGGCAGCCCCGTGTCACCCGAGGTGTTGATCGACACCGTGAGCGTCGGGTCCGATCTGCCCGTGGCGTTCTTCCCGGCCCCGGCTGGGTTACCGCTGTTTCATTCGCTGCCCTGAGGGGCAGCTCCGCTTATTTGAGGCGGCCGTCGAGCGAGATCGCGGAACAAGCCAGCATCGACGCCTCGCGCAGCAGGTGCAGGACCTGGTCCCGATCGGCACAGTCCGAAACGGTGGCGAGGATCACCTCGGCGAAGTGTTTCGCCGCGGTATGCACGGCCGCAAAGTGGGCGAGCTTCTCGGGGGTCGCGGAGTGGTGAGAAAAGACGTACTCGGGATCAAAGTCGGTCATGGTTGGCTCCGTAGTTGGGGGGGCGAGCCCAGCCGGGCTCGTGAAGACGCTGCGACCGCTAGCGCAGTGGCGCAGTGGCGACGCCATCGTTCCTTAGCACTGGCTCGTGGACGACGGCCGGCTGAAGTTCGGAATATTCCGCGTGGCCGGATTGCATCAAGGGCCCAGCTGGTGGAGTGTGCCGCCGCAAAATGGCAGATCTTGTGGCGTTCACGGACGGCGGGTGCAGAGGCAATCCAGGCGTGGGCGCATGGGCATTCGTGCTCGTGGACGCGACGACCCGCAAGGCTTTGGAGTGTGCGGGGGGTGAACAGCTGACGACCAACAACCGCATGGAAATGTGGGCGGCGATCGCCGCGCTCGAAGCGGTGAAGAAGCTGGACTCGCGCGTGCTCGTCGTCAGCGACAGCAAGTACCTGATCGGTTGCTGCACCGAATGGATGGCAGGCTGGAAGGCGCGCGGCTGGAAGCGCAAGGGCGATCCGCTCAAGAACCTAGACCTGCTGCAGAAGCTCGACGAATTGCTGCAGCCGCGCAACGTCGCGTTTCGCTGGGTCGCCGGGCACTCAGGTCACGCCGGGAACGATCGCGTGGATCTGCTCGGCAACGAAGCGATGGATCGCATCGCGCAGGGCCGTGACCCGAGCTACGAGCGACGCTTCGAGTGGACGGGCCCGCTTAGCTAGCCGCCCTGCGCCGCCCGGACTTAGGCGCCGAGGTCCGCGAGCCAGCGAAGCCCAAGCGGAGGTCGGCGACCCGGAGGCTGAGCGTACCGAGCACGCCGGGAGCGCCGTAGATCAGGTTGAGCTCCAGCCGGTCGAGTTCGGGGTCGAGACCGCGGATGCGGCAGAGCAGACCGAGCACTCTCCCTTGGAGGGCTTCCGTGGCGCGCTCGTTTCCGAGCACCGCCGAGAGTTCTGCCAGCGCGAGCGCGTCGTGTTCGACCAGCAGCGGGTGTGCCGAGAGCTGACTGCCGAGCTGCGGCACGGCCAAGGCTTCGCGAAATAGCGCCCTGCCCAAGAGCGGCTCCGGCTCATCCAGACCCCAGGCCAGTAGGCGCGCCGAAAGCTCCTGCAGCAGCTGCTGCGACCGGGCTGGCAGATCGTGCAGCAGCGGCGACGCTGCGAGCACCGAGAGCTCGGCGGCCGCCACTTCAAGCGCCCAGCTCAAGCGCGCGCGCTGTTCGCCGGCCGAGATCATGCCCCCGCGAAAGGCACTAAACATCTGGCGCAGCGCCAGCAGTGAGGCCAGCTCAGGCGCCTCGAATCCGGAGGCCGCAACGCTGCGTACCCCGGCCGCGCGAGCCCGCGCGTCGGCGACGAGCACCAGGGCTCGGTGGAGCCTGCGACGAGCGGTGTGAAGCGCTGCCGCGCGTTCGACCCGCAGCGTGTAGACCTGAACCAGCGCCGTTCGCGCCTCGCTGATCGAAAGCTCCGCGGCGCAGCAAGCGTCGCCCATCGCGCTGTCGTCGAGCTCCAAGTCCTGGAGCAACGCTAGCGCGCGGTTTGCAAACAGACGGAGCGCGCGTTCCGCGGCGTCGAGCGCGACGCTCGGCGTATCGACCGTGATCGCGACCTCGGCCACCGCCCAACGCAGGTGAACGAGCCGACCCGAGGGCTCGAGCGACCACGTTCGATCAGCTGCGGCCGCGGGCGTCGTCGAAACGGTGTCGCTGGACATGCCGGGCTCTTCAGCAAGCCTCGGACCAAGCCAGCAATGCGGGATTTTTGTGGTACCGGCGGCGCTCACGCCTCAAGTCGAGGCAAGCGGGGCAGGCTGCGGTGTCTCAGATCGGGACCCTGCGGACGCGGCCTCCGCGAGTGGCTACTTCGAAAGCTTGCCCGCCGCGAGCCCGTAACGCGTCTCGCTCTTGATCGGGCTACCCGCCAGAAAGCCGTCGACCACGGGAAGGATCTCGTTCTCGAACGCTTCCCCGCCCCAAAAATGCCGCAGCTGCCCGGCCGCATCGAACAGGAACGACGCCGGCAGCATGCCGGGCCAGCGCGGGTTGATGCCAGCCTTGAACTCGCTGAGGCTACCCTCGACGATATAGCTTTGCAGAGTGATGCGGTTGTCCGTGAGGAACGCTGCCGCCTTCGACGCGTCAGCCGGACTATCGACAGACACCAGCAGGATTTGGACGCCACGCAGCTCAAGGTTCACCGAGAGAGCCTGCAGCATGGGAACCTCGCGACGACAGGGCCCGCACCAGCTAGCCCAAGCGTTGACCAGCGTCGCCTTTTGGCCACGGCCAAGCTGAAGCGCGCTCCGCAGGCCCGCCGCCGTGATGGGCGTAACCCCGACGGACGCGGTCGGCGCCGGGCCCCGGTCCGCCGCACCGCTGGCTGCTTGGGGTTCGGCAGCAGCGGAGTCAGGCGCGCCAAGCGCCGGCCCGGCGCCGGCGCCGCTGAGGCTGGCCGGCTGCCGGCCGGTGGAACGCTCGGCCTCTCTGCCGCAACCCGCGGGACCCAGCACGCTCAGGAGAACCCCCGTCCTGACTGCGCCCCATAAAAAAAACCTTTGCATTATCCAATCCTTAGGCCCGAACGGCACCACTCTAACCCCACGGCGAGATAGGCGCCACGTGGATCCCGGCGGCGAGAGTTGCTACCGCGGGCCTCGTGAGTACCCAAAACAAACTCTTCGTCGAAGACCTCAACCTCTCTGGCAAGCGCGTCATCGTACGCGTCGACTTCAACGTGCCGCTCAACGGCGGTGTGGTCGAAAGCGACAAGCGTTTGAGGGAGTCCCTGCCGACGATCAAGTACCTCCGAGAAAAGAACGCCAAAGTCATCCTGATGAGCCACCTGGGGCGTCCCGATGGCAAGCGTGTTCCGGATCAGAGCCTCGCGCCGGTCGCGAAGGTGCTCGGAGCGTTGCTCGATACGGAGGTCAAGTTCGCCAGCGATTGCGTAGGGGATGAGGCCACGCGCGCCGTCGCAGGGCTGAAGGATGGTGAAGTGCTGCTACTAGAGAACTTGCGCTTCCACGCCGAGGAGGAGGCCAACGACGCTGGATTCGCCAAGCAGCTGGCCGCGCTTGCCGACGTCTACGTGAACGACGCCTTCGGCAGCGCCCACCGGGCACACGCCTCCACCGAGGGCATCGTCAAGCATGTGTCGCAAGCGGCCGCCGGCTACCTCATGAAGAAGGAGCTGGACTACTTGGGCCAAGCGCTCAGCAACCCCGCGCGACCCTTCGTGTCGATCATCGGTGGCTCCAAGGTTTCCTCGAAGATCGACGTGATCCAGAGCCTTTTGCCACGCGTCGACTACCTGCTGCTCGGCGGCGGAATGACCTACACGTTCTTGAAGGCAATGGGCATCGAGATCGGCACGTCGCTCGTGGAGAACGACAAGCTTGACCTAGCCAAGGAGCTCTTGGCGCAGGCGGGCGACAAGCTGGTCTTGGGCGACGATTTCGTCGTGACCAACAAGCTCGACTTCAAGGCTCGCACGGTCGGCGAGCTCAGGACGGTCGGTCGCCACGAGATCCCGCCCGGCTGGGAAGGCGTCGACATTGGTCCCAAGACCATCGCCAAGTTTGAGAAGATCCTGCTCGCTGCGAAGACGGTGGTCTGGAACGGGCCGGTAGGCGTATTCGAGATTGAGGCCACCGCGAAGGGCACCTTGGCCGTGGCCGAGGCTCTGGCTAGGGCCACCGCGGCCGGCGCCATCACCGTGATCGGCGGCGGGGACTCCGCTTCAGCCGTGAAGAAGGCCGGCGTGGCCAGCAAGGTCAGCCACGTCTCGACCGGCGGCGGGGCCTCGCTCGAATTTCTAGAAGGCAAGGTGCTGCCAGGCGTCGCGGCACTCACAGTCAAGCAGTAGCGGCAGAAGAAGGCATGACGCTCACCGATCCCCGATCCGGCACCGCTCCCGCCTTCATGCAGGGCGCCGCGCGGATGCTCAACGACGCGCGCGACACGCATGTGATTTGGCTCATGCTGAAGTGCGCGCTCCTGGCGGGGCTCGGCGTGAGCGTCTTCTTCGTGCCGAACCTGCTTGGCTTCTCCACCTGGTACCTGGGTCCCGTGTATTGGGCCCTGCTGATGGGCGCCGTCATGGATAGGTTCACGTTGATGCTGCACTTTACTTCGCATCGGCAACTGTTCAACAAGGACTACCGCGCCCTAAACCAGGTGATTCCCTGGCTGCTAGGGCCCTTCTTTGGACAAACCCCGAACACCTACTTCGCCCACCACATGGGCATGCACCATCGAGAGGAGAACCTGGCGGACGACCTGAGCTCGACCCTGCGCTTCACGCGCAATCGGCTGGATCATTGGCTCCGCTACTACGTGCGCTTCCTGGTATTCGGTTTGCCGGAACTGGCTTGGTACTTTGCCAAGCGCCGCAACTGGAAGCTCGTCGGGCGTGTGGCGCTGGGGGAAGGGGCGTATTGGTCAGCCATAGCGGGCTTGTTCTGGCTGCGACCGGAGGCGACCTTTGTCGTGTTTCTGGTCCCGCTGGTCTTGATTCGCACGCTGATGATGATGGGCAACTGGACCCAACACAGCTTCATCAGTCAAGAGCACCCTGAGGATCCGTTCCAGTCGAGCATTACCTGCATCAACACCCGCTACAATCGGCGCTGCTTCAACGACGGGTACCATATCCTCCACCACATTAAGCCGCGGGCGCATTGGACCGAGCACCCCATGGAATTCGAGAAGGCGCTGCCGGAGTACGGGACGCACGACGCCATCGTGTTCGACGGCGTCGACTACTTTCAAATTTGGCTATGCTTGATGCTCGGGCGCTGGGGCTCGCTGGCCAAGCGCTTCGTGCACCTGGAAGGGGCCCCGCAGCGTTCGCACCAGGAAGTCATCGACTTCTTGAAGAGCCGCGTCCTGCCGGTCCGCACCGCTTCGTAGGGGGAAGCCCCGCCGTTCAGCTCATTTCGCTTCGCCCGAGCCTGAAACTCAGTCCAATACCTAATTCATTCCCAGCACTTACGCACCTGCCTCGAGCTCCGTCGCTGTCGACCCGATTCGGAAACATTGCCGAAAAAAACCTCCAGTTAAGGCTGATTCGCCTCCGAGCAGCACACCCCACGCGGCTGATTCTAGAAAAATAGGAAACCCACCGTCATGACCGGAAATAGCGTTCGCAAGCAAGCAATCGCGGAAATCGCGAGCCAGAGCGTGGCTCCCTTCGTTGGCTACACCGAAGCGCCGGAGGCGATGTTCGGCAGCAACGTCTTCGGACTCGCTTCGATGAAGGCGCACCTACCCAAGGACGTCTTCCGTTCACTCAAACGCACCATCGAGAACGGTGAGACGCTGAACGCGGGCATCGCAGACGTGGTGGCCTCCGCGATGCGCGAGTGGGCCTCGGCCAAGGGCGCGACGCACTACGCTCACCTTTTCTATCCGCTCACCGGCGCGATGGCAGAGAAGCACGACTCCTTCTTGTCACCGGACGGCGACGGGGCCGCCATCAGCGAGTTCTCCGGCAAGCTGCTGATCCAGGGTGAACCCGACGCCTCGAGCTTCCCGAACGGTGGCATCCGCCAGACCGCGGAGGCGCGTGGCTACACCGCCTGGGACGTGACGAGCCCCGCTTTCGTGATCGACTCAACCCTGTACATCCCGACGGCGTTCGTGTCGTGGACCGGAGAGGCCCTCGACAAGAAGACGCCGCTGCTCCGCTCGCAGCAGGCTCTCAACCGCCAGGTCACTCGTGTCCTGAAGATGTTCGGCCACGAGAAGCCGGCGCAGGTGGTGGCCTTCGCGGGCCCCGAGCAAGAATACTTCCTGGTGGACCGCCGCTTCTTCCTGGCGCGCCCCGACCTGCTGAACGCGGGTCGGACGCTGTTTGGAGCCATGCCACCGCGCGGCCAAGAGTTCGAGGACCTGTACTTCGGGGTGATTCCCGAGCGTGTCATCGCCTTCATGGTCGAGCTCGAAAAGCAGCTATTTAAGCTGGGGATCCCGGCCAAGACACGCCACAACGAGGTGGCGCCCGGCCAATTCGAAATAGCGCCTGTCTACGAGGGCGCGAACCTGGCCGCCGACCACCAGCAGATGGTCATGACCATGATGCGCAGGATCGCCGTGCGTCACGGCTTCGAGTGCCTCACGCACGAGAAGCCGTTCGCGGGCGTGAATGGCTCGGGCAAGCACGTGAACTTCTCGTTCGGCAACGCCACCCAGGGCAACCTGCTGGATCCAGGCGACACGCCCCACGAGAACGCCCAGTTCCTAGTGTTCTGCTCGGCGGTCATTCGTGCCGTGCACAAACACAGCGGGCTCTTGCGGGCGGCCATCGCCTCGGCGAGCAACGATCACCGCCTGGGCGCGAACGAAGCCCCGCCCGCCATCCTATCGGTCTTCTTGGGCGAGCAGCTGACCGACGTGTTCGAGCAGCTCAAGGCGGGCGGCGCCAAGTCTTCGAAGAGCAAGGGGCTCTTGGAAATCGGCGTGGACACCCTGCCGAAGTTGCCGAAGGATCCGGGCGACCGCAATCGCACGAGCCCCTTCGCTTTCACCGGAAACCGTTTCGAGTTCCGCGCTGTCGGTGGCGGTCAGTCGATCGCCGGCCCGCTCATCGCGCTGAACACGGCGATCGCCGAGGCCGTCGACTACATGGCGGGCAAGCTCGAGGCGTCGGTTGCCTCCGGAAAGACGCTGAATGCGTCGATCCAGGTGCTGCTCACCGAGCTGTCGAACGAGCACGCTGCGATCATCTTCAACGGCAACGGCTACTCCGAAGAGTGGCACCGCGAGGCCGAGAAGCGTGGCCTCCCGAACCTCCGAACCACCGTCGACGCCCTGCCGGTCCTGAACTCCGCCGAGGTGATCAAGCTGTTCGACAAGTACGGCGTGCTAACGCCGCGCGAGCTGAAGAGCCGCTACGAAATCTACCTTGAGCAGTACGTGAAGACGGTGCTGGTGGAGGCCAGGCTCGTGGTCAAGCTCGGCAAGACGGTCATCCTGCCTGCCGCCATCCGCTATCAGGCTGAGCTGGCCTCGGCCTCCGCGGTTTCTGGCCCCGCCAAGAAGCTGCTCGCGGAGGTATCGGGCCTGGCCGACAAGCTGGATTCGAGCCTGGCCGCCCTGGAGAAGTCGCTCACGCATCAGGCGCCCGGCGTGTACGAGGAGGCCAAGCATCTGAAGGACGACGTCCTCTCGCTCATGCTCAGCGTGCGCAGCGCGGCCGACTCACTCGAGTCCGTCATCGCCGACGATCTGTGGCCGCTGCCGACCTATCAAGAAATGCTGTTCATCCGCTGAGCCCACCGAGCCACCGGAACTAGCAGGCGCGCGCCTCCTACGGGAACGTAGGGGGCGCCGCGCTTTTGTGGGGCCGCTAGGCCAAAGGTGAAGTCTGCTCGCCGATCTCCTGACGGAAGCGCTTTGGACGCTTGAATAGCTGATCCAGCTTTCCCAAGGCCAGGTCCGCAAGTGGCCCCGGCTGCCTACCCAACGCGCACTGCAGGAAGATCGCCTCCCGCAGGATCGGCAGCCAATCGTCGTCGCAGCGCTTGGCGAACGCTTCCTCGCCGAGCTCCTCTTTGGTGACCGCCGCTTCGAAGTCGATCATCAGGATCTCAAGCGGAGACGGACACACCACGAAGTTGTGGAGCTCTGGATCCCCATGTGCCAGGCCCGCTCCGTGAATGCGCCCCAGGCTCTCGAACGCTTCCTGCAGAAGACGCCACAGGCCCGCCGCCGTGGCCAGCGGCAGCTCGCGCGCTCGCGGCAGGTTGGCTTCCTCTGGCTCCGCGCCGAAAGGTGATAGCCGGTGGTAGGGCGTACCGGGCAGGAGGCAGCTGCGGAACGTCTGGTGGGTGGCACCAATCGCCGGTGGCAATCCCAGAATCGCGGCGGCTTCGTTCTGACGATCGCGTTCCTGCCGCGGGTCGCCGTGGAGGCGACCGGGGTAATAGGTCTTGCGGAAATGGAGCGGATAGCTGGCGGCTAGCGGATAGTTGGCGCGCGCCTCCTCACCCGCGATCACGATGTCCGCCGACATCAGCGGCATGCCGTTGGCTTCACGCCTGAGAATGGTGCGCACCACGAAATCCTGGCGCGGCGCGGACTTGATCCAGGCCGCGTACTCGACGCCGATCCGCACCGAGTGACGCGGCGAAACGGCTACCAGCTGGTCGTCATCATTCACCCCCCGAAGCTCGCAGAAACCACAGAAAGGGCAAGTCGCTTTCGAGCCCGCCTACCGCCCTTTTAGTGAGCTCCGCCGCCGCCGCCTCCGAGCACTCCGCCGACGCCCGATACCGCCGCGATGAGCTGCGTGCCGCGCGGGACAACGCTGAGCTCAAGTCGACTCGACTGAAGCAAGTTCTGGGTCTCCAAAAGCTCGAACAGGGCGTCGGAGATGACCGGATCCCGAGCGATTTGCGCCAATGCCGCGCCAACAATCAGCGGGCGAGTCGCGGCGGCCCGCGCGAACTCGACGGCGGCCGAACGCTCCGCCGTCGAGCGGATGACGTTCACACGGTTGGCGCCGTCCTGTTGGATGGCGGCCGTCACCTGACGCAGCCGGTTCACCACCTTCTGCTCAATCTGCTCGATCATCCCAACGTCTCTGAAGTGAACCTTGCGGATGTAGGTACTGCCCAGCATGTAGCCCCATTCGCGCGACTTGGCTGAAACCTCTTCGCGGACCACGTGGCTCATCGGATGCCGATTCTCCAGCATGTCGGAGAGCTTCATGTTCGATAGACAACGGACAGCGGCGTTCGACACGTTGGCGCGGAGCGAGCCTGTCGGATCCGTGTTCTTGTACAGGAACGAGATGGGATCGCTCACGAACATCTCGCACCACACGCCAATGCCCATCGGCGCGCCCTCCTCGGAGTTCACGGGTTGGCTGCGCAGGTACACCTGGTCGAGACGCAGATCGACCATGCGCTTACGCCCGAAAAACGGGACCAGCGCCGCGAAGGGTCCCATCGCAAGCCACGGCCAGTGCAAGCCCGGTTCGCTGATGATCAGTCGGACCTTCCCAAAAAGCTCGAACACGGCGCACTCGCGCTCGCGCACGACCACATAGACTCCTAGCAAACGCAGCCAGAACAGCCCGAACGGTACGGCCACGAAGCTGCCAAAGAACACCAACCCTGAGGCGAACAGGAAATCCATCATCGGGCTCCTTCCGATCCGGTGAGTATCAACTGCTTTGCGCGTTTGAACAGGTTGAGCTTGGTGTTGCGGACGTAGGCCGCAAGCGCGCCGGGGCCGTGGGCCTGCAGCTGTCGCAGTTGCTCGGCCAACATGACGAGCGGTTCGACCTCCGCCTGGGCGTTCAAGGTTTCGATTTCCACGGCACGCCTCGACTGCACAATCTTCTGGTCAGCAGCGGCCTGGGCCAGGCTGATCTCGCTCGACACGTGGTTGTGTGCGGTATTGATCGCGGCCAGCGCTGAGTCGACCTCCGGCGGTGGGTCGATGCCGGTGATCAGCGCCGCGTGCAAGCTGATGCCGTAACGGGCTGAAGCCGAGGCGCAGTGGTCGTCCATGCGATCGTTAAGATCCCGCAGGTTCTTGCGCAGGTCGTTGATCGAGATGCCCTGAACACCGCCGCCGGGCTCGACCGTTAACGGATTGGCATCCGGGAGCGGCTGGGTCTCCGCTGGCGCCTCGAAGTTCGCGATTCGGTCACGCAAGACAGACACGAAGTACCCCATGATGTGCGCAACCGGATTCTTGACGCCGAATATGTAGGCGTACAGGTTCCGCTCCGCGACCGTGAAGCGCAGCTGACCGGAAAGCCCGGTGTTGAGTTGATCCTTCGTGACCGCCTCCAGAAAGCGGCCCCCCTGGTTGGCGGCGCCGTCTTCAGGATCGTAGGCGATCGACACAGTGACGGTGGCGATCGAAACCTTGTGAACGCGCTGCCAGGGTAGCTTCCAGTAAAATCCAGGGGCAACAACCCGCACCTGCGGGTAGCGGTAGCGCTCGCGCTCGTCGGGACGCAGCGACTCGGCTATCGGGTCCTCGAGCGTGGTGGCCTCGCCGACGCGCTGCGCGCGCCCAAACGTAGTGACCACGGCTCGCTCGTTCGGCCCCACGGTATAGAAGCCGAGCAGCCCATAACGAGTGAAGAACCAGGCAATGAAACCAAACGGGAACGCGAGCAGCAGCTCAGCCATGCCGGGGAGCCTACATGAAAGCCGCCGCGCTGTTCGAAGCGCCGCTGCATGGCCACCACGCCGAAAGAGCTGCTACAAATGCGCCCCGACTGATGTTAGTTTTGGGGCGGCGTAGGGAAACGGCCCGCGCCGGCGTCCAACTCCGACAAGTGACACAAATAGGGAGATCTATTGGACAATCTCGGCGAGGCCGCCCGACGCGTTCGCTTGGGCGACGGCGCGGCTTTTCAGCGGATCGTCGAGGCCACCAGCAGCAAACTCGTGAGGCTGGGCGCTAGAATGCTGGGCAGCGTCGCCGACGCGGAGGACGTGGTGCAGGAAGCCTATACGAAGGCCTATCGCGCGCTTGCGGCGGGCGAGTTCGACGATCGCTCCAACGTGACGACGTGGCTCTACCGCATCGTCACGAACCAAGCCATCGACGCCCTGCGCAGCCGGGCGCGCCGACCCAAGCCGACCGACACCGCGGACGAGCGCGCGACCGACCTCGCCTCCGCGGATCAGCACCTCGCGTTGGCGGAGCTAGCCGCTTGGATGGGCGAGCTACCACCGGAACAGCGAGCGACCTTGGTGCTCAAGGCCGTGGAGGGTCTGACCTCCCCTGAGATAGCGGAAATCTTGCAATGCAGCGAAGGCGCGGTTGAGCAAAGGCTGGTTCGAGCCCGAGCCGCGCTTCGCCGTAGAAGCGAAATCCAATGAGCCAAGAACACGAGCACACGAGCGTCGACGCCAGGCTGGTAGCCCTCGCCTCCAGAACGGCGGAGCTTGAGCCACACCCGGGCTTCACAGGGCGCGTGATGGCGAGGCTGGAGCAGGAGCCGACGGGCGCAGTGCTGCAGCTTCGTCTGCCCGCCTGGCGGCTCTTTCCCGTGAGCGTGCTGGCCGCAGCGCTGGCGCTGGTGTGGGCCGTTTCCGCCAATGACGCCGTCAATGAGGCCTTGGCCGTCGGTTACGACGACGTGGAGCTGGGCTGGTGAGCGAGCCCACGCCGCCCGGGAGCAGGCGCATGACAAGAGCCAAGCTGAAGGCCTACGCCGTGGTGCTCGGCATCTTCGTGCTGGGCGCTGGGGCTGGCGCGGCCACGGCGTCGGCGCTGAGCGCGAAGCGCCTGGCAGAGGCGCTCGACGACGACCGCGTCGGGGAACGCGAGGCGCGGCGTTTGCAGGCCCTGGCTCGCGAACTTTCGCTGAGCGACGAGCAGCGCGAGAAGCTGCGTGCGGTCTTGGGGCGGCACCGCGAGCAAAACCGGCGGCTAACCCGGGCGATGTTCGAGACGTGCGGCGGCGACGTGTCCAAGCTGCGCGAGCAGCTGGATGGCGACATTCGAGCGCTGCTGAGCGAACAGCAGCGGCAGCGCTTTGCCGAGCTCGCGCAGAAGCGCGGCCGGCGCTTCCCGTTCGGCGGCGTCGGGCCAAAGCAAGGCCGCGAGGAGCGACGCTAGCGTGGCTCCTCGGCACAAACCCTGCGCCGGGAGCGGTAACCAAGCCTTGCCCTTGAACGAAGGCGGCTCGCCCGATACTGTTCGGCGGTGAATCTTCGCGGCAAGACGCTGTTCATCACGGGAGCTAGTCGGGGCATTGGCAAGGCGATCGCGCTGCGGGCCGCGCGAGATGGCGCCAACGTCGCCGTGATCGGGAAGACCGAGGCCCCGCACCCCAAGCTGCCGGGCACCGTGGCGGAGTCGGTCTCGGAGATCGAAGCTGCCGGGGGGCGCGCCATCGCCTGCGTGGCCGACGTGAGGTCCGAAGAGCAGATGGCCACAGCCGTTGCGGCGACCGTCGCGGCCTTCGGCGGCATCGACATTCTGATCAACAACGCCAGCGCGATCAGCCTCAGCCACACCGAAGACACGGACCTCAAGCGCTTCGACCTGATGTACCAGGTGAACACGCGCGGCACCTTCTTGTGTTCCAAATTGTGCATTCCCCAGCTGCGCCGCGCCGAGAACCCGCACATCCTGATGCTCTCCCCACCGTTGACCCAGGAGCCGCGCTGGTTCGCGCCACATCTCGCCTACAGCCTCGCGAAGTACGGAATGAGCTTGTGTGTGCTCGGTCTGGCCGAGGAACTGCGGCAAGACGGGATCGCCGTCAACGCGCTCTGGCCAAGGACGGTGATCCGGACGGCGGCCGTCCAGAACCTGCTCGGGGGTGAAAGTTCGATGGCCCGCGCGCGTGCTCCGGAAATCGTGGCGGACGCGGCCTACGTTGTCTTGACCTCGAAGAGCCGCGAGGTATCCGGCAACTTTCTGATCGACGAAGAGGTCTTGCGCGGTGCCGGCATCAGCGACTTCAGCGGCTACGCCAGCGTGCCTGACGCCGAGCTCCTGCCAGACTTCTTCGTGTAGCTTCGCGGCCTAGCGAGTGTCCCTGACTTGCTCGTCTCGAGCGCAACCGTGCCCGTGCCCGACGGTCCGTGAGGAGTCGTTGGGCCCGTTTGTTTCGTAGGCCGAGGCTTGTGGCGCGGGCCTGGCCCG
>JANNWK010001008.1:0-3094 GCA_031408355.1 Myxococcales bacterium | reverse complement strand
CCCAGGTAGTAGCTCGCGACCGCCCCGAGCGCGAGCTCGTAGGCCAGCCCGGTCGTCGCAATAACCAGGACAATGCCCAGCAGCGCCCTCGTCCGCGCGGGCGTCGCCAGCGCGCGTTCCCAGCCGTGGCCCGCAGGGCTCGCTTCAGCCGTGGATGGAGGCGGAGATGATGAGAGCAATCCCAATGATCACCGAGGCGATCACGATCGCCAGAGCCGTATTGTGATCCTCCTCAATCTCTTTGCGGATCGAAAAGGGCGTAACAACCTTGATGACCCAGAAGCTAATCGTGAACACCACGATGCCAACGAGGGAGTACACCAGGGACGCGACTACGGTCTTTATGAATGGCGCAACTTCCGCATCCATCGCTTGTTACCTCGCGCATGTCGCTAGCACGGAACCCGGCAAACCGTCGCGGTGCGGGACATTTTCGGCCGAATTTCCCCGATTTCTGAAGCGCGAGCGCTCCCTTGCCACTTAGCTAAGCGAGGCCGGCTTCGCTAAGTGCCCGCCGCGCGGCAGGTTGGTCGGGCGGCGAGACCACGCCTGCGCTATCTTGGAGGTTGAGCTTCATGTTGGTCTTGCTCGGTCCGAGCTTTGCGGGTGGCGATGCCGCCTACCTGCGCCTGTCCCAGGTGACGGGAATGGGGGCGTATGACTTGCGTTCGCGCCTGAAGCCGGGGATGTGGGGTTTGATCAAGGTCCTGGCCGACGCCGTGGAGGCAGAACGGCTGCGGGCGGCGCTGCATGCTGAGGGCTTCCCGGTCGTCACCCTGGCTCGCGCGGTCGCGAGCGATTCTGAGCGATCCATTGTCGCCCTCATGGCTCTCGAGATCGAAGGCTCAGAGTTGACGTTACACTTGCGCGAACGAACGATGCGAGTGCCCATCGCGGCGCTCTCCTCGATCGTGCGGGGCGAGGCCCAGGTGGGCAAGGGGACGCCAGCGCGCGCCTCGATGGGCGGCGGTTCGAGCAGCGCAACGTTCCGGGCCGTCGTCCCGAACGCCAGCGATCTTCAGGTGTTTCGTGAATCGATGCCTGCCAGCCATTTCGAGGCCTTCGCGGCGGCAGATCTGCACTTTCATTCGGTGAGCTGGATCGCGCGGATTGACGCGCGCGGCTTCGACTTCAAGGCGCTCGGTATCGGTGCTGCCAGCCCCGCGGGCGCGCTGGATACGCTGGTGGATCGCTTGGCACTCCTGGCCAAGGTGCGCGTTGACCGCGCGGCGCGTGCTTCAAGCGTCGCCTCGTTCGCGCAGCAGGCCGGGGCGCGTGGCGGCTCGGTGCCGCCGCCCGCCCCCCACTCGCAGCGCGGGCGTGAGGTGGCGGGTGACGAGCGCTTCGATCCGTACTCGCGCGTTATCGGTGAGGCTGAACGAGCCCTGGCCCAGTCACTGGCTCAGGCGAGCGCTGAGCCGACCTGAGCAGCTGGCGCTAGACCGCTTCCCAACGGCGTGAGCCGGCGGAGCGCTCGATAGCGTCGAGCACTCGCTGGTTGATGACGCCGTCGGTGAAGCTGGGCGTCGCGGGCTGCTGGGTCTGGACGGCTTTCAGCAGATCGAGCACGGTGTGCGTGAACGTATGCTCGTAGCCGATGATGTGCCCAGGGGGCCACCAGGCGCCAACGTACGGGTGGCCTCCGTCCGTGGCTAGGATCGTGCGGAAGCCCGAATTCTTGCCCTCTTCCACGTACAGCTCGAGCTCGTTCATGCGCTCCAGATTAAAGGCGATGCTGCCCTTGCTGCCGTTGATTTCAAAGGTGTTGAAGTTCTTGCGGCCAGTGGCGAAACGGCTGGCTTCCACACTGCCCACCGCGCCGTTCTGAAAGCGCAAGTGAGCGTAGGCGGCGTCGTCGACGTCCACTTTGGCGAGCTCCTTGGAGTCCGGCAGCGGCCTTTCACTGACGAAGGTCTTGAGGAAGCCGCTGACCTCGGTGATCTCCCCCACCAAGTAGCGGGCCAGATCGAGCGAGTGCGACGCGATGTCGCCCAGGGCGCCCGAGCCCGACTTGGCCTTTTCAAGCCGCCAAACACGGGGAAACTGCGGATCGACGATCCAGTCTTGCAGGTAGTTGCCTCGGAAATGGTGGATGGTGCCGATGCGCCCCTCGTCGATCAATTCCTTGGCTAGGGTCACCGCGGGGCAGCGTCGGTAGTTGTGGCAAACCATGTTGATGACGCCCGCGGCGGTGACGGCGTTCAGCATCTGCTCTGCCTCGCTGAGCGTGTTAGCCAGCGGCTTCTCGCAGAACACCACCTTCTTGGCGGCGGCTGCCGCCAGCGCTATCGGCACGTGGGCATCGCCCGGAGTGCAGATGTCGATGACGTCGATGTCCTTCCTGGCGATCACCTCTTCCCAGCTGGTGGCGTGTTCCTGCCAGCCCAAGGTGCTGGCTGCCTTCTTGACCCCGGCCTCGCTACGGCCGCAGACGACCTTCATTACGGGCTCGAGCGGGGTGTCGAAGAAACGGCTGACTTGCCGCCAGGCGTTCGAGTGAGCGCGCCCCATGAACTGATAACCGATCATTGCAACGTTGAGCTTGGCCATGATTTTTTCCGGATTACCCGTCTAGGACGTAACGCTTTCGGACGCCACGCTCTCGGCCAGAACCATGGACAACTTGCCGGGTTTTATGGAAATTGCGCGCGGTTGGGCTGTTTGTTGGCCGGGCGGTGGCGGCCAGCCCGAGCTTTGACGGGCTCGCCGTCGACGACTTGTGGAACCGGTTCCAATTTGGTAGAGCTGTAGTGGAGGCTTCGCCATGAACGTTCTCGTCTTTCGGTCCTTGATGGCTCGCGCGCCGCTGGCGCTGGCGCTGGCGCTCCCACTGCTACTGAACCTCGGCTCTGCCTGCATCAAGAAGCGCGCGCCTGCTGAATCGGCGCCGATGGCAACGTCAGCCGCTTCAACTCCCGAAGCCGCCGCGGCCGAGACGCCGACCGGAAGGTACGGACAGGTTCCGGGAGTTGGACTGGTGCCCGAGCAGGGCATCAAAGCCTTCTTGGTGAACGGCAAGGCTGAGCGCGTCAAGCTGTCGTTCGTACCGGTGGTGGGGCAACCGTTTCAGGAGGCGCTTCGCGCCGAGGTGAAG
>JANNWK010001007.1:0-3067 GCA_031408355.1 Myxococcales bacterium | reverse complement strand
CCAGACGCGCAGTGCGGCGCGAGAACTCGCGACGGAGGGCAGTCAGCTCTACGGACAGAACGACTTTGAAGCCGCCTACGATCGCTTCAGCCGCGCCTACCAGCTGGTCCGGATGCCCAACGTGGGCATCTGGGCCGCGCGTAGCCTGGTGCGGGCGGGTCGCTGGGTGGAGGCTTCGGAGCGCTACCTCGAGCTTGAGCGCTCTGCGTTGGCCGAAGGCGCGCCCGAGGACCAGGTTCGTGCGAAAGCCGACGCGAGTCAGGAGCGCGGCCAGGTATTGGCAAGAATGCCGAGCGTGCGCGTGCTCGTCGAAGGCGTCGACGCTGGGTCGGTTTTCGTTTCGCTCAACGGTCAGCTCGTTCAGCCTGCGCTGATCGGCGCCAAGCAGCCGGTCAACCCGGGCAAGCTGCTCGTGAAGGGCGTGCGCGGCGACAAGGTGGTCGAGGTCAGCATCGAGTTGCCGGAGGGACAGTTCCGTGAAGTTCGTCTGGTCTTCCCGGCGGCGGTTGAGGCGACGGCTGCCGTGGCGGCGCCGAGGCAGAGGCCCGCCACTCCTCCCACGAGCAGCGGTTCCGGGCTCCGAACGTTAGGCTTTGTCAGCCTGGGTCTCGGCGGCAGCGCGCTCATCACCGGCTCCGTCTTCGGGCTGCTCGCGCTGGGCGACAAGGCGGATCTGGAGGGGCCTTGCCAGACGGGTTGCCCGCCGAACTTGCATTCCGCCAACGACGCCTATGGCACGAAGCGGACCGTCTCCAGTATCGGGCTTATCGCCGGGACGCTTCTGACGGCCACCGGCGCGGTGCTCGTCTTCGCTGTGGCTCCTTCGTCCTCACGAACGAAGGAGGCTGGTCCCGCCGTCAGCGCCTTCGTCTCCCTCGGCCGGGCTGGCGTGACGGGAGCGTTTTGATGCCAACGATTCGAGTGTTCCGTGGCTGGTGGGTCCCCGTCGTGTTCGCTTCGGGCTGCCTCTTGCCGAGTTTCGAGAACACTTCTCAGCCCATGCTGGGTGGGGAAGGCGGCGCGTCCGATGATGGCGGCGCCCCGGCAGGTTCGGGAGCAGAGGCGGGCGCTTCGGCGGGCGGAGCCGGCAGCGTAGGAGCCACGGGCGCGCCGAAGCCGGCCGACGACCTGTACATCTTGCAGGAGGGCAAGTCCCTCAGCGTCGGAGTCGGGGCTGGCGTGCTCGCGAACGACTTGCCGGTGGGCCTGAGCGTCACCGACTTTGACGACGCGGATCCTGGGCGCGCCGCCAGCTTCGACGCCGAGCTCGAGCTCGCGGCGGACGGCTCCCTCTCGTTCAAACCAGCGCCCGGATTTTTCGGACGCTACCGGGTCATGTACACGGTGGAAAACGCCCTTCAGGAGAGCGCCACGGCGTTCGTAACGTTCCTGGTTCAGCCGGTGTCGGGCTCGCTTGACGCCGTCAATCAGGGCATCGGGGGCGTCGCGCTGCGCGGCAGCCCGAAGGAGGCGCTCGGGACGAGCCTCGTTGCTCTCGGTGATGTGAACGCGGATGGCTTTGCGGACTTCGCCGTCGGCGCGCCGGGTGCCTTGGCCGATGCCGGGGCTGTCTACGTGGTGTTCGGCAACGCGGACTTCGCCGGCCTGACGCTCGCCCCTCTAACGAACGCGAGCGCGGACGTGGGCTACGCGGTGCTCGAGGGTTTCGCCGCGGCGCCCGTAGGCGAGGCCGTCGCCAGCGCGGGCGACTTCAACGCCGACGCGGTGCCCGACCTCGTGCTGGGCTCGCCCCTGGCCGGCGACTTCGACGACGGCAGACTGTTCGTCGTTTTTGGTGGGAAAGACCTGACTGGCCGGCTGGCCCTCGACACGCTGCCTGCGGCCCGCGGGATCGTGATCTCTGGCACGGAGTTTGGTGGGCAGCGCCTGGGCTTCCTTGTCGCCGGCAACGGCGATCTGAACGGTGACGATCGGGCCGATCTGCTCGTCGGGATCTACGAAAGCGGCGCCACCGTGGGGGGTGTCAGCGCCATCATGGAAAATCCCGACGCCAGTAGCGGCATCGCTGAGCTGACCGAGCGGGCGCTGCTCGACATGGCCGGCGGTCTCCAGCAACCCGGAGCGCTTACGTTTGCGGGGGACATCAATGGCGACGGGCGAGGCGATCTGCTCGCCTCGTCTGACCGCCACATCGCGCTGGTCCTCGGACGGGCGGACGGCAGCTTGCCCCCCATGGTCGATGACGTTTCGGCGGACGGCACGGCCTGGGGCTTTCTGCGGGTGCGAGCCGCCGGGG
This sequence comes from Myxococcales bacterium, assembly GCA_031408355.1. Classification (GTDB taxonomy): domain Bacteria; phylum Myxococcota_A; class Polyangia; order Polyangiales; family Polyangiaceae; genus PMG-095. The sequence continues at coordinate 810 of JANNWK010001007.1, read as the reverse complement.
CGCCGGTCGTGGCTCCGGTGGCCGCGGCAGGCGACGTGAATGGCGACGCGCTCGACGATTTCGCCTATTGCGACCAGCTCGGGGGAAAGCCCGAATGCGTGGTCCTGCTGGGGCCCCGTGAGCCCCAGACTTCACTCAACTCCGGGGGTTGGCGTCTGTCCGGTTTCGCCGGGGCGCCTGGCTTGCCGTACCTGGCCCGGGCCGCGGATCTCAATCAGGATGACTTGTCGGATCTGGTGCTCGCCGACGCTGGCTCCGCCTACGTGGTGTTCGGTCGCGAGAGCGGGCACGAGCCGGTCGATGTGAGCAAGCTCGGCGAGAGCGGCTTCAAGGTCTTGGTTTCGGCTGGCGGCGAGCTTGCTTCGGTGGCCACCGTCGGCGACATCAACGGCGATGGTTATGGTGACTTCGCGGTGGGCGAGCCCACCGCGGATTCTGGAGACGGTCGCGTGTACGTCGTCTTCGGCGGGCCCTATTCGTCGGATCAGCGCTGAAAGTGCCCACGCCCTCCGTTCCCGAAGAGGTCGAGCTCGAACTGGGTCTCGATGAGCCTATCGACGCCGAGAGCTTGCGCGCGCGATTGGCGCACCAGCTTGGCGTCCCGGCGGACGAGCTCCCGGAGCCGGTCGTGCTACGTCGGTCGATCGACGCCCGGCGGGGCTCGGTGCGCTTCCATCTGGTGGTGGGGCTGGGCAGTAGCGCCCTGCCTGGCGTCGGCGGTCCAGCTCCGCGTGAGCCCAGCGTGGCGGGCCCGCCGGTCGTCGTCGTCGGCGATGGTCCCGCAGGGCTTTTCTGCGCTTACGAGCTCAG
>JANNWK010001006.1:0-3058 GCA_031408355.1 Myxococcales bacterium | reverse complement strand
GTTCGCAGACGACACCGAGCAGCACAGAGAAATCCTGGGTGACGCTCTCAAAGAGCAGGCAGTCCTCGCCTTCATCGAAGCCGAGCGCATCGAGTCGCTATCGCTCTACAACTTGAAGACCATCCTCGCCGACGACCTGCTCGAGCCTGCCCTGCTCTCGTTCCTTGCGCGAGCTCGCCAGCGCGGCGTGCTGGAGGTCAACGCGATCTGCGACACCACCAAGAGCGCCTGGGACGCCATCGCCGCGGTTCAAGCGACGAGCCAGCCGTTCGACGGCCTAGTCACCGAAATCGAGTTCTGGAACGGAGGCAGTACATTCCAAGAATTCCAGGACACGCTGGGCTACGTCCGCGCGCTCGACATCCAGGCACGCTCAGGGGGGCCGGCGCTGCTCGGCGCCTACGTGGGCTGGCCGGACGCTGCCCAGCTCGACGCTCTCCTCCCACTCATCCACCGCCTGTACGTTCACGTCTACGTCAAGGCGGCCGAGCAGGCCTACGCCTACGGGCAGGCTCGTTTCCAGCTCGTCGCCGAGGCCAATCAGAAGCTTGCAACGAACGTGGAAGTTTGGCCCATCTTCAGCGCCGAGGGCGCCACGTGGGCCGCAGCGAGCGAGCACTTCATGGGCGAATGGCTCGGCGCGCATTCGCTCGACGAGGCCGAAACGCAGCTACTCGGCGACTGGGAAGCCGCGCCCCCGACGGGCGCCGTCAGCATCACGGGCATCCAGTACTACGAATACTTCTTCCTCGCGCGCTACCTGCAATAGGCGCCGGGAACTCAGGGCTTGCGACCAATCACCAACTCGGCGCTTTCCACTTTCAGAGGCTCATGAAGCACGTCTTCCCAGTGGTAGGTGTACTGGCCGATGTGGCCGATGCGTGGACGAGTGTCGACGAGCACGGGCACGCTGGCTCGTCGTAGGCGTTCGCAGAACGCGTAGTCCTCGCCCAGGTAGCACAACCCGGCGCCAGGCACCTCGGCGACCATAGGCAAGTAGTAGGGCACGATGGCGCCCGCTGGGTCCGCGATCCGAGGCAACGCGAAGTGGGCCTGGACGGCCTCAAAGGCAACGCGACGCACCAGCGCAAAACCTGCGCCAACGTAGCGCACGGGCATGAGGCCGCCCGCGGCTCCAACCGAAATGCGCTCGGTCTGCTCGTTAAACACGCAAGCGAAGTCGCGCGCGCCGCGCCGCGCGATGTGCGCTGAGACGAAGGGCACCTCGTGCTCGAGTAGACGCTCCGCCGCGTCGGCCTCGAACTCCTGGTCCGAGTCGACCCAAAGCAGAGCGTCGTAGCCCTGGTCGAGCGCCGCCGTCGCCAGGCGGCTCCGTTCACGGTCGATGGCAGCCGAGCCGGGACGGCGCCAAACCGTCCAACCAGCGGCTTCTAGCGCGGTAAGGCTACGCTCACAGGCCGGCTCGATGAACGAATGGTAAGGGCAGACAGCGAGGCGTCGGAGCGTAGGCAGAGCCATGCCCCACTCTACCTGAATCGCCTCAGAGGCCGTTGCAGCTACAACTGCCCGAGTAGGTTGTCACGCGACTGACGCTGGGGCCGATGCAGTCATTGTCCAGGGCGAAGGCGAGGCTGCCGTCGGTCAGGCAGGCATTGCCGGTGTTCGACACGGCCGCGACCGAGAACACGAATGCAGCGTTCGGTTCGATCGTCTGCGGCGAGCCAAAGCCGCTGATGGACAGCGCTCCGCCGAGCACCGGTGGACTGACGATGGCAGCCACGTTGCCGAAATTGACGAGTTCGAGCTGCACCGGGCCACAATCATCCAACGGCAACGTCGGCAGGACAATACTGTGGTTGCTCGCCAACCGCAGTCGCAAGGCGCTGCCGCTCGCGCGAAAGATCGCGCTCGAGGACATTTCGCCGAGGTCGGTGTTCAGCCGCAGGTTGTGGGGGAAGGAACCAGCGCCGCCCGGAAACTTGGGGCTCACGAGCTTCAACAGCTCACTCTGCCCGCCGGCGACGCTGAGCGGCAGCGTGGTCGCAGTCGGCAGGCTGCCGTCGAAGTCCGAAACGGATTCGACCTCGAGGGGCGCGGTGGAGCCGTTGAAGATGGTCAGGTCGGTCGTGGGCGGGTCGCTGCCGCAGGCGTAGTCGGCCGAGACAGCCGAGGTCACTTCGATGCCCGGCGGCGTTTGGTCACACTCGCACGCGTCGAGCTTGCCAACGATCACCGGCACCTCGATCTCGTCGACGTCACACGAGCCTTCGACCGGAACGAGGATGGTGTCGGTTGCGCCCACCGACACGAAATCGCCGCCGGAACCCGGTCGCACCTCGATCTTCACGGCAGCGCCCGGCTCAAGCGTGAGCGGCTCGGCTGAGCCGGGAATGAAGGCCGCTACGGCCCCTTGCTCGCCCACCGGCGGCTTGAGTACGGCGTTGGACGAGCCGGTGTTCAAGAGGGTGAAAGTTTGGGTGTTGCACAACAGGTCAGCTTGGGTGGAGTTGCAGAGGAAGGTGAGAGGTCCCTCCAAGGGCGCCCCGGGCACCTTCCCGAGCTCGAGCGTGGTGCTGGAGAAGCTGCCGTCGAGGCTCACGACCGCCGTGCCCAGATTCGAAGCCAGGGTGAGCGTGCCCCGGCGCTCGTCGCCCGGTGCGTCGGTGCCGAAAACGCCGGGGGCCGTGCTCACGACGAGCTCGGCGGTTTCGCCCGAGGCGATGGTCAGAGGTAAGGCCGTCTCAAGCTTGAACGCGCCTTCGACCTCGCCGCTCGCAAGTTCGATGTCGCGGTCACCCCAATTGGTCAGCGAGAGCGTCGCTTGGGCGGTCGCGGTCCCGCACGGGATGTTGAATTTCAATGCTGCCGGTAGGCTGAGCCCGCCCACAGTGGCTGCCGGCACGCCGCCCTGACCGGCGCCGCCGGGCGCTCCCGCGGCACCGCCTTCGCTCGGACCTTCGCCGGCTAGGCCACCTGTTTCCCCGCCAGCACCAGCTTCGTTGCTGATAGCGCGCTTCTTACCCGGAGACGAGCCACACGCGGAAGCGGCGACAGCGCCGCACATCACCAAGGCCAACGCACTGAATAGGGGTCTCAA